>NZ_FNQE01000005.1:1862-106706 GCF_900107485.1 Proteiniborus ethanoligenes | reverse complement strand
TTAGTGCGCCCAGCATGGGCATAAACTAGTCGGTGCAAGTCCGATACGGGGGTTGATAGTGCCAACCGTTAGCTCAAGACAAGGGTGTCCATCGTGAGGTGGAATCTGAAGGAAGTCGGCGGCAAAGCTCTGGTCTGAGGTACACGAACTACATTTGAGGCTTAACCCTGTGGATGAGGCTGCTAAACAAGTCAAAGTCCAAAACTATCCGAAACAGGGAAAGTAGATGTAGCAGATATATGGAGTGAAAGTTTACGTTCTTACCTGGGGAGGTCTGGTAGATACACCATTAAAAGATGAAATATCTAAATGGTAACCCATGCAGTGATGTGTGGCTGAACTATCAGAAGTCAGCAGAAGCCATAGTACAAGGTTAGTCATGAATAACCTTGGAAGGGCTGAACATTAAGGAGGTGAGTAGGATTGGCAATCTCAACAAACATGAAAAGAATACAGAAAACCAAGGACTTGGACTGGCTTGTGGAAGTAGGGTTGGAAACTCGAGGTAAACAAGGAGTGTACAGTGATTTGTCGGCGATGTCAAATCTGAAAACCAAGTCGGAATTTAATACTGAACATCTACTCGAAAGAATAGTGGATAAGAGAAATATCTTTGAAGCGTACAAGAAAGTAGTATCTAACAAAGGAAGCCATGGAATTGATGGAATGAAGGTAGATGAACTTCTACCTTTCCTACAAGAACATTACGAAACTTTGAAGACAAGTCTGCTAAGTGGAAAATATAAACCACAGCCAGTAAGACGAAAAGAAATACCCAAACCAAATGGCGGGGTAAGACTCCTAGGAATACCAACCGTAATAGATAGATTGATTCAACAAGCAATAAACCAAGTAATCAATCCCATATTCGATAAGGAGTTTTCAGATAGTAGCTATGGTTTTAGACCCAAAAGAAGTACACATATGGCTCTAAAACAAGCACAGAAATATATCGATGAAGGATACAGATACGTAATAGATATGGATTTAGAGAAATTCTTTGATAATATAAATCATGACCTTTTAATGCATCTAGTGTCAAGAAAGATAGAAGACAAAAGAGTGCTTAAATTAATACGAAAGTATTTAAAATCAGGGATAATGTTAAAAGGTATGCAGGTTAAATCAGAAGAAGGAGCACCTCAAGGTGGCCCACTAAGTCCACTATTAAGTAATATATTACTAGATGAATTAGACAAAGAACTAGAAAGAAGGGGACATAGATTCTGCCGTTATGCTGATGATTGTAATGTTTATGTTAAAAGCAAAAGGGCAGGAGAAAGAGCCCTCGAAAATATCACAAAATTCCTAGAGAAAGAGCTAAAACTGAAAGTAAATACTGAAAAGTCGGCAGTATCTTCACCAACAAAAAGAAAATTCTTAGGATATAGTTTCTACTATGGAAAAGGTGGAATAAAATTTAGAGTCCATGACAAAAGTTATGACAGACTTAAGGAAAAGATTAGAAATATAACTAACAGAAATGTAAGCATGAATTTCAATCATAGAATTAAGAAACTAAATGAAATAGTCGTAGGTTGGGTAAATTATTTTAAATTAGCAGATATGAAGACCAAACTAAAGGAGCTGGACCAATGGATTCGGAGGCGACTTAGAGCCGTGGTCTGGAAGACATGGAAATTAGTCAGAACTAGATTTAAAAACCTAATGAAACTAGGAGTTCCTAAAGGTAAGGCATGGGAATATGCCAACACTAGGAAAAGCTACTGGAGAATATCCAAAAGTCCAATACTAAATAAAACCATAACTAATCAGAAACTGATTAATCATGGTTTTAAAAGTTTAACTTCACAGTATGAGAAATTCAGACTGTCTTAATGAACCGCCAAGTACCGAACGGTATGCTTGGTGGTGTGAGAGGACGGTAATTAAAATAATTAATTACCTCCTACTCGATTGAACTAACACGAATGAGCACCAGCCTTACTTTAGGTTTATGACGGGAGTAGCCGCAGGATCAAGTTTATGCCAGTGTTATCGAGCAAATAAATTTGCGTCGCAAGACTAGGGGGATGCTCTAAAAACTAAAAACCAAGACAAATGGGTATAAAACAAAAGAAAGTAGTCAAAACTTGAAAGAAAGGAATTCCTTGAGATGCCATAATATAAAAAAGAAATATTAACAAATATGACAAAAAAGAATATAAATTTGACAAAATCCTACTTTTAAAATAAAATTAAAAAATGTTTAATAATAGCAATTTAATACAAAAGTATATATATTGCCAAACAACATATTATATAATAATAAATTAGGAGGTTTGGAGAAGATGGCACAGAAAAATAGAAGCATAAAGCTTCTAATTATTGCAGCCCTTATCCTTACTGGAATGACGGTATTGTCTTTTGCTACAAATAACTCTAGGATAAAAACAGTGGATGTTGTAATTGATGGAGAGAGAACAACCATAAAAACCAGTAAAAACACTGTTTCTCAATTACTTGAAACAAAAAGAATATCATTAGGCAATTCAGACTATATCAACATATCTACAACTAGTCCCTTACATGATGGGATGAAGGTAGAGATAAAAAGGGCAGTTCCAGTAACCATAAATTATGGAGGCAACATATTAGATATAAAAACATCAAAAAACACTGTAAAAGAAGTATTAGATTCATTAAAGATAAGCTATAATCCCGATAAAATATCGCCTTCAAAATACTATAAAATTAAACCAGGTCTAGAAATAGACATAGTAAAAATTGATGAAAAAGTTGAGACGATAAGTAAAGTAATTCCTTATAAGACCATAACAAAGGATAATGACACAATAGACAAGGGAAAATTTATAGTAAAACAAGAAGGAAAAGAAGGAAAAAAAGAAATAACAGTTAAAGAGACCTATGAAAATGGTCAGCTTGTTGCAACAGAAATAGTTGAAGAAAAGATACTTTCAGAGCCAACAAATGAATTAATAGAAAAAGGCACAAAGGGAATTGAGTTCACAGTTGCTTCAAGGGGCAGCTTTGCAGGGAAAAAGGAAGCAATAATGATAGCTACTGCTTATGACTTAACCTATGAAAGCACTGGGAAAAAACCAGGAGATAAATGGTATGGAATTACTGCATCAGGGACTAAAGCTAGACCTGGAGTAGTTGCAGTAGACCCAAAAGTTATTCCTCTAGGAACTAAGCTATATATAGAATCCTTAGACGGGACAAAGGATTACGGCTATGCAATAGCAGAAGATACGGGAGGAGCCATTAAAGGTAATAAAATAGACCTATTCATGGAAGACCCTAAAGATGTAAAGGCCTTTGGCAGAAGAAAAGTAAAAGTATATATATTAGGAAAATAGAGCAGGAAACTGCTCTGTTTTTTATCCTTTAGAAAACTACTGATTTACCTGCATATAAATAAAAGCTATAATTATATATAGAACCTTCAATAGAAAAGCGAGGAGAAAAAATGATAAAAGAAATAATCGTTGTAGAAGGAAGAGACGATATATCGGCAGTAAAGAAGGCAGTAGATGCTGAATTAATAGCTACAGGTGGTTTTGGCATTACAGAAGAAACTATTAGAAGAATCCAAACTGCAGCAGAACGGAGAGGTGTCATTATATTTACAGACCCTGATTTTGCAGGAGAGAAAATAAGAGGTATCATAGCAAATAAAGTAAAAAATGCAAAGCATGCATTTTTACCTAAAAATAAGGCAATAAAAGATGGAGATATAGGCATAGAAAATGCCTTGCCAGAGGATATAATAGATGCCTTGTCTAAGGCTAGAGTAGAGCTTTCAGAGCAAAGAAATGAGTTTACTAAAGAAGATTTGATAGAGTGCGGATTAGTTGGGAAAGACAATTCAAGTCTTAAAAGAGATATTATAGGAAGAATTTTAGGAATAGGCTATTGCAATTCAAAGCAATTCTTAAAAAGATTGAATAACTATGGAATTACTAGAGAAGAATTTCAGGATAGTATCAGGAGGATGTATGATGAAACAAAGTAAAAGGCTTTATTCACCTGCAGTAATAAAAGAAATCATAGAAAGGCATGGATTTAAATTTTCTAAAAGCCTAGGACAGAATTTTTTAATAGACGGAAATATAATCCATAAGATAATTGAAGAGTCTAGTATTAAGAAAAGTGATGGGATAATTGAAATAGGTCCAGGCATAGGAACCCTTACTCAAAGTCTTTGTGAAGCTGCTGGGAAGGTCATAGCTATAGAACTAGATAACAAATTATTACCTATATTAGAGGAAACACTTCAAGAATATCACAATTTAGAAATAATACATAAAGATATATTAAAGGTAGACATAAATAGGCTGATAGAGGAAAAGCTTAGAGATATGGAAGTAAAAGTAGTTGCAAATCTTCCATACTACATAACTACACCAATAATAATGAAACTACTTGAGGAAAAGCTCTGTATAGAAAAAATCGTAGTAATGGTTCAAAAGGAAGTAGCACTTAGGATGAAAGCATCACCAGGAAATAAGGACTATGGTGCTCTTTCTGTTGCAGTCCAATATTATTCAAAACCTGAAATAGTTGTAGATGTCCCTAAAAATGTATTTATGCCAAGGCCTAATGTTGATTCAGCAGTTATTATGCTTGATGTATACAAAGAACCTGTAGTTAAGGTTAAGGATGAAAAAATATTTTTTGGGGTCATAAAAGCTGCATTTGGGCAAAGGCGAAAAACTCTTTTAAATGCATTAAATAGCGGAATCGACTTAAACAAAGAGGATATAGAAAAACTCCTAGAGAAAACGGGAATTGAGCCTAAGAGAAGAGGAGAAACCCTTGATATAAATGAGTTTGCAAGAATTTCAGACGAAATATACGAAATGATAAACAACTATTAGTTCACTATTTCTCTTTTTGTACATATATTAATAACAAGATGTATAAAAGGAGGGAATAAATTGGCTTCTAATTTTGCATATATGAGAAAAATTGTCATACTAGAGGAGCAACCAGACTGTTATAAAAAAGAGAAAGGGCAAATTCCCAAAGGACACATGAACATTGAAGTAAGAGATGGTAGAGCAAAATTGAACCTTAATGTGGAAAACCTTAAGCTAAAGCCAGAAGAGGAAAATATATACAAGGGATACTTAATGAGCATAGAAAGCAATAACCCCGTGGAGGTTGAGCTAGGAGTTATACTATTAAATGACAGTGGTAAAGGAAGCTTAGAGTGGAAATTTGACCCAGCATCAGTAGGAGGTACAAGTCTATCTATAGAAAAATTTAATATTGTGCTTATAAAAGGAATAGAGGCAAAGCCTAGCGTTGAAAATATAACTATTCCATTGGCAGGATATATTCACAAAAAGGATGGCAAATTAGCCAGTATTATAAAGAAGCAAATGAAGGAGAAAATAGAATCTAAAGAAGCTTTACAGCCCATAGAAGAAGAGCAGGTAGAGATAAAAAGTGACGGTATAGAGGATACTACATATATAAATATGGAAGCACAGAATATACCAGAAGAAAACATAGAAGAAAACATAGAAGAAAACATAGAAGAAAACATAGAAGAAAACATAGAAGAAAACATAGAAGAAGCTTATCTAGAGGGGAAATTAGATATACAGGGGAAAGATTCTGAAAGTTCATATGAGGAATTAGATAAGGATGTGGAGCCAGAAGAAATATCTATAGAAGAGATTGATATTAATAGCATAAATATTAATCTAGAAGATTTTAATATAGAAAACCTATCTATTGACGATATAGCACCAGTAAACATAGAATTTGATGAGTTCGAATCTAAGACTTCTAAGGAAGAGGAGGAAGGAGTAGAACAAGAAAATGGATTTATAACAATGGGTGATGACTTTAAGGGCTTTTTCTTAGAAGAAGAGCCTATAAACCATATAGAAAATCAAAATCATCAAATTACTTATAATTATGGAGATTATATAGACAATACCTATGGAAGTAAAATTAACAAAATAGATTCATATATGGATAATGTTAAAAGCTATAGCATGCAGCTGGCAAACTATACAATAGATATATTAAAGCATTTTAAAAGTGTGGAGCCTTTTAGAGAAAACTTGAGAGACTGCTCCTGGTGGAGAATAGATCAAGAAAGTGAACATATTCATAGAGGCTTTTTACCTTTTTATGATTATTTAATAAATGCATACTACCCATATCCATTAACTTCTAGGACTACCACTTGTCAAAATCTTATAGAAAAGCACAAACACTATATTTTTGGTACAGTAAAAAGGGAAGAAGAGATAAAATATTATGTTTATGGTGTACCAGGAAAATTTACTATGGAAGACCACCCCTATAACGGAGCAACCGGGTTCAATACATGGCTTAAGGATAGAGAGTCCTATGAAGGATTAGGATATTGGCTTATTTATATAGATGCCTTAAGCGGTAAAATAGTAAATCCAGTAAATCCAACGATTCCTACTAGATAACCTCTAATATTAGAGGTTATTTTATTTTTCTCAATATGCTATAATTTAATAAAGAGATACTAAGGAGGTACTTGAAAATGAAGCGGCTTGATTTAGAGCAGGAATGGCTTTGTAAAACACCAGAAGTTGATGAAGAAGCTGTGGAAAGCATAAAAAAGGATATGCTTTCAGATGATACAATAATAAGTCTGTCAGAGGTATTTAAAGCATTAGGAGATCCAACTAGATTAAATATAATATACCTGCTTTCAAAGCATAATCTTTGTGTTTACGATATATCGGCCATACTTAATATGAGTCAATCAGCCATATCTCATCAATTAAGAGTACTTAGAGGCTTAAGACTTGTTAAATTCAAAAAGGAAGGAAAACATGCAATATATTCCCTAGATGATGAGCATGTGGTCCAATTATTTAATCAAGGCTTAGAACATATATCACATAATTAATTTCTTTTTGCTTTATAGGTTTAAAAAAGATTTCTCCTGGGTATTATAAAAATAATCTATACATAAAATAAAACAAATAGATTGTTTCTATAAGAGGAGGTTTTATAATGGCAAATGTAACTATATACACAAGCAACACTTGACCACATTGTACAACTGCAAAGCAGTACCTTTCGGAGAAAGGCGTAAGCTATACTGAGAAAAATATTCAAACAGATCCTAGTGCAAGGAAAGAATTAATGCAGAAGGGATATATGGCAGTACCTGTAATTATAGTAAATGAAGAAGAAATGGTAGGCTTTGATAAAGCTAGACTAGAACAAATCCTATAATAATAAACATAAAAAACCTTGGCAAATGCCAAGGTTATTTGTTTAATTCAGCCATTAACTTATCAAGATCTATACCATGTACCATAGCTGCTTGTTCTAAAGATTCCATTTGAGAAGATGGACATCCAACGCATCCCATACCAAATCTTAAAAGAGTTTCAACAGATTCTGGCTTTTCTCTTAAAAGCTGTCCAATAAGCATATCTTTATTTATAGCCATGTAAAAATTCCTCCTTAATTCTATTTAGTATTATTATAATACCATAAATTTAAATAAAATACGTGATTAAAATCACATTAAATAAATATGTTGGATAAAATTATATCCATTATAAAATATAATATACTAAGTAAGTAAAAATAACAATATAAAAAATTAACGTAGAACTTCCCTATTAGTTATAGAAAATGTATAATTTTTTATAAAAAAGACAAAATACTCATGAGGAGGGATTTTAAAATGCCAGATAATGAAAAAACAAGAAATAATGATTTTAACATTACAGAAATGATAGTTAGAGTAATTGTAACTGCAATAGTAGTGGGATTAACTGCGTTTTTCACACCAGGCTTTAGCATCGATGGCTTGTGGAGTTTACTTATTGCCAGTGTAGTCATAGGTGTTTTAGATTACTTAGTAGAACGATTTACAGGAATAAACGCTTCTGCATTTGGTAAAGGGATCAAAGGATTTTTAATTACAGTAGTTATCCTGTATGTTACAAAATTAATAGTCCCAGGATTCAACATAACATTGCTAGGAGCAATAGTCGGTGCAATAGTAATAGGCATAATTGATATGATAATACCTAGTAGAGCAGTAGTATAAAGCATGAACATTAAAGTAAACCAAAAAACCTGAGGAGAAAAACCCCTCAGGTTTTTAATGTTAATTAATAGCTTGATAAGACATACCCCTATATGGTATAATTCTGGGTATATAATTGTTGAAGAAAAAACCATCACAAGGGGTGAAATTTTATGACGGATATATCAATATCGGCTGCCTTAATTGCTGGAATAGTATCCTTTTTCTCGCCATGCGTACTTCCTTTAATACCAGCCTATATAACATATATTACAGACACAGCCTTAGAAGAGGAGCTTGAAGACAGAAAGCTATTAGCCCTTAGTAGAACTCTAGGATTTGTACTGGGATTTACTATAATATTTATGATAATGGGAGTGTCTGCAAGCTTTATAGGCAGATTGTTTAGAGTTTACAAAACTCAGTTTTTAAAAATAAGTGGAATACTAATCATAGGCTTGGGGTTAAACATGATAGGAGTATTGAATTTAAACTTCTTAAGTAAAGGTGGAAAAATTAAGATGCCAAGGATAACTAGCTGGTTTAGCTCAGTTTTAGTTGGGATGGCATTTGCTGCAGGCTGGACACCATGTGCAGGAGCTGTATTAGGAACCATACTCATACTTGCGGGCAGTACAGGAACAGTAACCACAGGAGTACTATTATTATTGGCATATTCTATAGGACTTGCAATTCCTTTTATTTTGACAGCCTTACTCATAAGTAAATTTGGAAGGTTTTTAGCTAAATCTGAAAAAGTACTCCCATATATTAATAAAATAGGAGGCATTATTGTAATAGCTTTAGGCTTATTAATGTTCTTTAATAAAATATACCTTATTGCAAATATATTTTTGTAACGAATAAGGAAGTTTTACTTTAATTATATAATCTCTATTTTAGGGGTATATATTGATTATGGATTAATTAGGAGGGATTTAATGAATACTAAAAATATAATAATAATTATAGTTGCAGTTGTTATCATTGGCATAATAGCATCTTTTGGATTGAAATTTTTAACGTTTAATTCCTTAAAGAAGGCTGTAGAAGAAGAACAGGAAAAAATCATAGAAGAAGTAAAGGAAAACAATGATGCTCCTATGAAGGTAGAAAAGCTTATAGATATAGGAGAGCCTGCACCTGAAATTACATTGGAAGACTTAAATGGGAACACAGTATCTCTTAAGGATTATGAAGGAGAGAAAATAGTATTATTAAACTTCTGGGCATCATGGTGTCCACCTTGTAGAGCAGAAATGCCAGATTTAGACAAGCTGTACGAAGAAAATAAGGATGATGACTTTATAGTATTAGCTGTAAATCTTGGAGAGTCTGAGGATACAGTAAAGAAATTTATTGAACAAAATGGATACGGTTTTCCTGTATTGTTAGATAAAACACAGGAAGTAGGCATAACATATCAAACATTTTCTATACCAACCTCAGTAATGGTAGACAAAGAAGGCAAAATAAGAGCCTATAGGCCAGGCCTTATGACTTATGCAGAGATGAAAGAGATGCTTGATTATACAAGAGGACAATAGAAAATGAGGCCTTATGCATTTGTTTTTAAGTCTATAGTAGTATCCTGGTTTATGCTTCTATTCATTATCTCAATATTGCTTAGCTATATTTATATTAAGATATCAGCAAAAAAACAAGAGCTAGAAGCGTCTAAAGCAGAAGATATATTTTTTACATCCATAATATTAAGCTTTTTAGGAGCAAGACTAATTTATGTAGTATTCCATCTAGAATACTATCATAATATAATATCCATCTTTAAGCTCTCTCATATGAACTTAAGCTTTATGGGTGGAATAATATCAGGGATACTAGCTATTTACTTAGCTTCAAAAAAGAAAAACATTCCCTTTAATGCACTTTTTAAGCTTTTTGTAATTCCTTTCTATATTTCATCATCAATAATAATCTGGTCAAGATATTTTGAAGGCTTTTTAATAGGTAAGGCATACAATGGCTTTTTAGCAATAAAGCATTTTGGAGAATATAGGCATCCTGTTGTTCTGTATATATCCCTATTGTTTATTTTGGCAGCACTTATAGAATCCTTGGATTTAAAAGCCTCTAAAAACAAAAACACATCGTATATTATTTTTGCTTTTGCAATGCTGGGATATTATGCTATTAAATATTTGTATGTATAAATAAAAATTGTTGACCAAAAGATAAATATGTAATAGAATATGTTTAGCAATACCCGTTGGGGGTATAAAACAATTAAGAGAAAGTATGGAGGGATATTATGAACATAAATGTAACAGAAAAAGCTCAAGAAGAGCTTAAGAAAATATTAGACAAAAAAGGTTCAGAAAGTAAAAGCGTAAGAATATATATTGCAGGAGTTGGCTGAGGCGGTCCATCATTTGGTTTAGCTCTGGATGAGCAAAAAGATGGAGACGATGTAACTAAAATAGGAGATTACACTTATTTAGTTGAAAAAGATCTTCTAAGCACATATGGTACATTTAATGTAGACTATGTAAATGATTGGCTAAGAAAAGGATTCCACATAGTACCAATCAGAGGAGGATCAACCTGTAGTTAAGCATTTAGAGAGCGAGGTATAGACCTTGCTCTTTTTTTTGATCATATATTACCTGATTAAAGGGTAGAATTATGGATATATATTAATTAGCAGCTGGCAGGAGGGGAAATATGAGAAATTACAGAAAACACGAAATAAGACAAGAAATGATAGCTTTAAGAAAACAAATGAGCAAGGAGCAAGTAGAAGTCTTAAGCGAAAAAATTATTTCAACTCTAACTAAATTGCCAATATTTAAGGAAAGCAAATCAATAATGCTTTATTTAAGCTTTGATAATGAAGTAGACACTTTCAAGCTAATTCAATTATGCAAGGATCTTGGGAAAAATGTCATAGTACCATTTTGCATAGATGATGGAAAAAGAATTGTGCCAACTGAAATCAAAAGTGTAGAAAAGGATTTGGTAAAGAGTAGTTTTGGATATTTAGAGCCTAAAGCAGAGCTTGTGAAACCTGTAAGCACTGAAAGCATTGATTTAATAATACTTCCAGGACTTGCTTTTGATAGGGGTTGCTTTAGAGTTGGCTTTGGTGCGGGCTACTATGATAGATTTCTTTCAAAATTATGCTTTACAATTCCTACTATAGGATTGGCATACGACTATCAAATATTAGAATATATAGCTACAGAAGAGCATGATATGCCAGTGGATTATGTAGTTACAGATAGCAGAATAATAATAAGATAAGAGGAGAACTAGCATGGAAAACGGAACAATTATAAAAAAAGACAAAAAGAATCTTCAAAGCAACGAATGTAACGAGTGTGGAAGCAAAATGATGCCAGAGGGAGGTTGCTTTATTTGTCCAAACTGTGGATATAGCCCTTGCAGCATATAATATATAACCGTAGGTATGACCTACGGATTTTATTTTTCCTCCTTATTTGAAATATTCACCATATCCGTTATAATAGATTATAGAAATATAAATAATATGCGGGAATAAGAATATAATCTAATCAATAGCCTTGCTTTATATAAGGGGGAAAATAAATGGAAAATGTTTTAGGAGCTACAAGAGAATATAATGTTTGTAATCTATGCAAAGGTAAATACTGTGCTCATAAGGTATCAATTTTTTCTGTACTGACTCCAGAACAACTAGGAAGGCTTACAGAGAAAATAGCACATAAAAACTTTAAAAAAGGTCAGATAATATTTTTCGAAGGCGATGTATCTGATAAGCTTTATGTTATAAACAAAGGGAAGATTAAAATATTTAAATACACTAGAGAAGGAAAGGAACAAATACTCTACCTTCTTTCTGAAGGTGATTTTGTTGGAGACTTAAGCCTTTTAAAGAAAGATGAATTTAAATTTAATGCAGAGGCATTAGAAGACTCAAATATTTGCATACTTACAAAGGATGATTTTGATGGCATAATAAAAGAAACACCTGAGATAGGACTTCAAATACTACAGGTGGTTTATGATAGAATCGTAAAGCTAGAGAATCTCATCCAAAGCCTAAGTACAAAAGATATAGAGGCCAGAATAGCTGGACTTTTGCTTAGCTTTGTAAAGGATTTTGGAGTTGCAAAAGGAGATATAATAGAGCTTGAGCTGCCTTTAAGCAGAGAGGATATAGCTAATTATATAGGAGTTACCAGAGAAACCATCAGCAGAAAATTAGGCAGCATGCAAGAGCAAGGAGTAATAGAGCTAATTGGAAGCAAAAAAATAATAATTAATGATATAGAAGAGTTAGAATATATGACTACTTAAGCACCTATGTTAAATAGGTGTTTTTAATTTTTTGAAAAAGGAATAATACTATTTACAAACAAAAAACATAATGCTATAATTAATCTACACACCCCATATGGGGTGGGGGCGTATAAATCCGTTGAAAAACTTTATTGATAGGAGTGACAAGATGGGAATTGAAAAGATTAATATAAAAGTTCAAGGAATGACCTGAGCATCCTGCTCAAAGCGGGTAGAGGATGCTCTATCAAGGATGGAAGGAGTAAATTCTGCTATAGTAAATTTAATAGCAGAAAAAGCAACGGTAGAATATGATTCAGAAAAGCTTTCTATAGGGGATATTGTTGTTAGAGTTGAAAAAACAGGATACCAAGTACCAATTGGAAAGACTACTTTAAATATAGAAGGCATGACTTGTGCTGCTTGCTCAGCAAGAGTTGAAAAGGTTCTTAATAGAATCCAAGGAGTAACAAATGTAAATGTAAACCTAGCATTAAACAAAGGGACTGTAGAATATGTTGAAGGCGATTTAACAATTGATGACTTTAAAAATGCTATTAAGAAAGCAGGATATAGCGTTAGAGAAGAAATAGATGAAAGTATAGACAGAGAAAAAGAAGCTAGAGAAAGGGAAATAAATAAATTAAAATATTTATTTATTATATCTACCTTATTAAGCTTACCATTATTTTCGGCAATGTTTTTCCATATGGCAGGAGTACACAATATTTTAAGTAATGGATATTTCCAGCTGGCACTAGCTACACCTGTTCAATTCGTAATAGGCTATAGATTTTATAAGGGAGCATACCATTCTCTTAGAGGTGGAGGAGCTAATATGGACGTATTAGTTGCTATGGGAACATCAGCCGCATATTTTTATAGTATATACAACGTAATAGTAGGTGTGCCCGATTATTATTTTGAAGCCTCTGCGGTTATTATCACTTTAATCCTATTAGGTAAGCTTTTAGAGGCCCTAGCAAAGGGTAGAACATCTGAGGCTATAAAAAGACTAATGGGACTACAGGCTAAGACTGCTAGAATCATAAAAAATGGAGAGGAAGTAGATATACCAATTGAAGATGTTGTAGTGGGAGATATAATAGTAGTTAGACCAGGGGAAAAGATTCCAGTAGATGGTAAAATAGTAGAAGGCAATTCATCAGTAGATGAATCTATGCTAACAGGAGAAAGCATACCTGTAGATAAAAAAGCAGGTGATGAGGTAATAGGTGCTACAATAAATAAGTTTGGAACATTTAGATTTGAAGCTACAAAGATTGGGAAAGATACAGCATTGGCACAAATAATAAAGCTTGTAGAGGATGCCCAAGGCTCAAAGGCACCAGTACAAAGACTGGCAGACCAAATATCTGGCGTATTTGTACCTGCTGTAGTTGGCATATCAGCTATTACATTTTTGATTTGGTATTTAGTGGGCAAAGACTTTACTCAAGCATTAATAAGTGCAGTTGCAGTATTAGTAATTGCATGTCCTTGTGCATTAGGTCTAGCTACGCCTACAGCTATTATGGTGGGGACAGGTAAGGGAGCAGAAAATGGAATATTAATAAAAGGTGGAGAGCATCTAGAAAGAGCACATAAAATAAATGCAATTGTACTTGACAAAACAGGAACTATTACTAAGGGAGAGCCAGAGGTTACGGATGTTATTTTCTTTGAATATGATGAGGATGAAATACTTAGACTCTCAGCAATTGCAGAGAAAAACTCAGAGCATCCATTAGGGCAAGCAATAGTAGAGAAGGCTAAAGAAAAAGGTATGGTGCTAGAAGATACTGAGGACTTTTATGCAATACCAGGTCATGGTATCTATGCACTTATAGAAGATAAGACTATATATATAGGGAACCGAAAGCTAATGAAGGATAAAGCTATTGAAATATCTCATGTGGAAGATAAAATATCAGAGCTAGAGGATGAAGGAAAGACTGCGATGCTAATCTCCATAGACAATAAATTAAGTGGGATAATAGCAGTAGCAGATACAGTTAAGGAGCATTCAAAGGAAGCCATAGAAGGATTAATGAAATTAGGAATAGAAGTTTATATGATAACAGGAGACAATGAAAGAACAGCAAAGGCTATTGCAAGGCAGGTAGGAATAGATAATGTACTAGCAGAGGTATTACCTGAACATAAAGCAGAAAACATTGAAAGGATTAAGGGAGAAGGAAAAGTTGTAGGCATGGTTGGAGATGGGATAAATGACGCTCCAGCACTTGCTGCAGCAGACACAGGCTTTGCAATAGGTACAGGAACTGACGTAGCCATGGAAGCAGCAGATATTACCCTTATAAAAGGAGATTTAAGAGACATAGTTCATGCTATAGAATTAAGCAGAAAAACCATGAGGACAATAAAGCAAAATCTTTTCTGGGCCTTTGGCTACAACACTGCTGGCATACCTTTAGCAGCTTTAGGCTACCTAAACCCTATGATAGCAGGAGCGGCCATGGCATTCAGCTCAGTATCAGTAGTTAGTAATTCATTGAGATTAAAGAGGTTTAAAGTTAAATAATTGAGAATTATAAAACATATTATAAAGGAGAGTGTTCATATGAAAAAAACATTAACAGTAGAGGGCATGAGCTGTCAACATTGTGTAAAGGCAGTAAAGGATGCATTAGGTCAAATAGAAGGAGTTAAAACTGTAGAAGTAGATTTAACTAACCACTCTGTAGAGATTGAAGGAGATAACCTAGTCCATGCTCTGCTTAAGGAAGCTATAGAAGAAGCAGGCTACAATGTAATCTAAAGAAAAATAGAACGGAGAATTAATATGAATGAAGGTAAGAAAAAAGCATTAAATCTTTTAAAAACTACTAAGGGACAAGTCGAAGGTATTATTAAGATGATAGAGGACGATAGATATTGTGTAGACATATCTAAGCAAATACTATCAATAATAGGCTTGCTTAAAAAAGCAAATCTGAGTATATTAGATCAACATATTAAAAGCTGTGTAAAGGATGCTATTCTTGAAGGACATGGGGATGAGAAAATAGAAGAAATAATAAATGTAATAGATAAATATGTAAAATAGTTTGAAAATAATATATTGTAGTATATAATATAATTACTAAGCTTGTAGACGAGGAGGGCTCCCATGTCTAATACGGAAAAAATACTGCAACAGATATTAGAAAACCAAGTAATGCTTGAAAGAAAAATTGAAGAAAACCAAGTAATACTCGCAAAGAAAATTGAAGACAATTATGTAACACTTGAAAGCAAAATTGAAGCGAGTCAAGTAATGCTTGAAAGAAAGATTGAAGCAAATCAAGAAATGCTTGAGAGAAAGATTGAATCAAATCAAGAAATGCTTGAGAGAAAGATTGAATCAAATCAAGAAATGCTTGAGAGAAAGATTGAATCAAACCAAGCAATGCTTGAAAGAAAGATTGAAGAAAACCAAGCAATACTTGCAAAGAAAATTGAAGACAATCATGTGACACTTGAAAGCAAAATTGAATCAAATCAAGCAATGCTTGAAAGCAAAATTGAATCAAATCAAGAAATGCTTGAAAGCAAAATTGAATCAAATCATGTAATACTTGAAATGAAAATCGACAAGAATCATAAAGAGGTTATCTCAAGACTTGACAGACTTGAGCAAAATCAAGATGCAATAAAAAGATTTATACTAGAATCGGATAATACTTTCAAAAAATCAGAGGAAACCTATAAGGTTTTCCAAGAACTGAAGCAGGTATTTTCAAAATAAGGGTCTACGGCTAATCAATGAATAAAAAAACACTCGTGAAAACGAGTGTTTTTTGTTACATTTTATATTTTTCAAGGTCCTTTTTAAAGGCTTGAGAGACTTTTTTGAATTCTACAATATTTGCCATCATTTTTTCAAGCTCAGCTGCATAAGTAGTCATATTAGCACTTACCTCCTCTGAGGAAGCAGAGTTTTCTTCTGCAATAGCAGCTAAAGATTCTATATTGCCTGAAACCTTATTAATAGTACTGGTTTCCACAGTAAGCTGCTCAATCATATCTATAAGGGATGAAGAAACCTCTTTAACAGATACAACAATAGAATGATTTATATCGGCAACATTTGAAAGCTTAACATTTTCATCATTTAAAATAGTATATTGGTTCTCCACCTGTGACACTACAGAATCTATTTCTTTAATAAATGAAATCAGATTAGAATTAATATTTCTTACAGCACCCTTAGATTCTTCTGCAAGATTTCTTATTTCTTCAGCTACAACAGCAAAGCCTCTACCGTGTTCACCGGCTCTTGAAGCTTCAATAGCAGCATTTAAAGCAAGTAAATTAGTCTGATCTGCTATATTTTCTACAGTAACAACTATCTTTGTAACATCAGTAGCTCTTTTTTGAAGAGCTAAGCTATTTTCCTTAACCTTCTCAAATTGAGATAAAATTTGATCAAGATTTGAAGAAGTATTTTTCAACTCATTATAGCTATCGCCAATTCTATCCACAACTTTTTCAAGCTCATCCTTACTTTGGTTTTCATTGTCAACTATTTTATTAAGGGCCAAAATATTATCGTTAAGCAGGTACGCAGCATTCTCAGTTTCTTCAGCTTGATTTACAGCTCCCATAGCTACCTGCTCTACAACTCCTGATATTTCCTTAGTAGTATAATTCATATTATCTGATATTTCATTAAACTTATCTGTAAATACATTAAGCTCATCAGTCATTCCCTTAAACCCAACAAAATCACTCTTAAGAATGTTCTTGTAATCATTAATCAAATTGTTAATATCCTCAAAGAAGTCATTAGTAGAAATATCATGCTCTTCAGAATAGTTGTTTTCCTTTAAGTCCTTTAATTGAGAAATAATACTCTTAATAGGAGATAAAAGCATTTTAGTAATTATTAGAGGTACAATAAGACTAAGTCCTAAAGTAACTCCTGCCAATGGCCATTTATCCAAAAAGCTAGAAAGTATTATATTAGGAATTCCAATGAGTATTAGAGAAGCTATAGCAATCTTAGCCTCAAATTTTTTTATAAATCCAAAAGATAAAAATCTATTAATCTTATATTTCTTGAAATGATATATTTGTTCAGGGAAAGTGATATGTATTTTTGTAAAATCTGATGTTTCTTCAACAATATCTACAGTGATGTCTTCTTTATAGTACTTAGCTGCACCTCTAAGCATACCATGGAAGTAGCCAAACATTCCTCGTTTTGAGCTGTATGTCATTTCTGCTACGTTTCCACTTATGGCCTTCATGCCTAAAATAGGTGGATTTGCACCTGGAATTCTTTCCGTAACCACTACATGAATATCATACATTGCTCTTAAAAAAGAATAAAGATTTTTATACTTAAAAAAACCAGGATAATCTTTAGAGAAGGTCAAAACATTATCCATTCCTATTTCCTTCCACGTATCATAAGTTGACTTGCCTATTTTTTTTGAAATAACATCAACAATTCCTCTTGCGTAGGAATCCTCCACATCCTCTGTAGGCAAGAATATTCTATCAGGGCTCATACCAACCCCTCTCATAGCTTCATCCACTAAGGAATCACCGTAAAGCTTTCTTGAAGTTTTAATCCATGCGGATACAATAGTACCTTTCATAATTTGGGGGTTATCCCACTTCCTCCTTGCATCTAAAATATTTAACCCTAACTATTAGCTAATTAAGAAGTTCCACAAAAACTTACATAATCCTTCTTTTTGTTGTATGCACCTTAAATAAATACCCAGAAAAACAATCTTAAACATAAAAATAATAAAACAAGCACTCTATCCCTAAAAGTATGCCATGCACACCTAAAGCCTGTATCTCATATTATATTATATATTATATCTATTTGTGTTTATAGAGACTATAATTAGCTATATTTATGACCCCATATTTAGGAGGTATATTAATGATAGAAGATAATACCATTTATATAGATGTTTTTGTTCATAAAGAAGGAAAGATAATACAGCTTCCCCTTGAAGAGGCTGTTATGCTAGCAGTAGCCTTACAAATAAAAGATGTATTTCACATAGAGCTTATAAAGGCACAGAGCATTATAGCTAGGACACAGCTTGTAAGGCTAATGAGAGTTTTTGATGGTGAAGGCTGCTCTAATCACAGTAGCTGTGATATATGTGATGAAGGGCACTGTATAGAATTATCAGATTACAGTTCTTTAAAAGCTATAGATAAAAAGGAAATAATAAAAGCCGCAGTAAAAGCAACAGAAGGATTAATAATGACCTTTAACAATAAGCCAATAGACGCTAGATTCCATCATACCTGTGGGGGCTCTACAGAAAACTCAGAAAGCATATTAAACAGAAAAATAGTGTATTTAAGGAGAGTGCTGTGCGACTACTGCATCAATTCTCCTAACTGGGATAATAGCAAGACTATTTCTCTTGAGGAGATAGAAGAAAGATTAAATATAAAATTTCCATCACTAAAGCCTACATTGAAAACTAGCATAGAAGGCTTCTTTGATGACATAAAAAGAGATGATTATGGACGGATTATTAGCATAAAAATATCTGGGAAGGAATTCAGTGGCACAGAAATATCAGAGCTTCTAGGTCTAGATTCAACTAGGTTTAGCTTTTCACCAGCGGTTTTCACCTTTGCCACTAGGGGAGAAGGCCATGGCTTAGGCCTGTGCCAATATGGAGGACACCAAATGGCTTTAGAGGGAAAAGACTGTGGCCAGATACTAAATTATTATTATACTGGAATAGATATTAAAAAAATTGAAAAACCATGTATAGAAAAGCCCTTAAATGGAAGAATAATAATGTTAGACCCTGGACATGGAGGAGAAAGCAGCCAGGATTATGTTGGATTAAATGGCACAAGAGAAAAGGACGTAGTACTTAAGATAGCTCAAAGGCTTAAGCCGGCATTGGAAGAGCTTGGAGCAAGGGTGGAGATAACTAGAAATGAAGATAAGTATATTTCCCTATCAAAAAGGGCACAGATGGCTAATGAATTAAGGCCTGATTTTTTTATTAGTATACATCTAAACGGCTATACGAATCCTACAATTCATGGCTGCGAAATCTATCATTATAGAAATGATAGAGAAAGTGAATCTTTAGCTAAGCTAATAATAGCTAACTTAACAAAGGATGGGGAGATTTTAAATCGTGGTATCAAGATAGCAGATTTTTATTTGTTAAGAGAGGTATTAGTAGGCTCATTACATCTTGAGCTTGAATATATAACTAATCCAGAGAAGGAATCAAGGCTCAATGATAATTCATATATCGACAAAATAATAGATGGAATTAAGGCGGGATTGACGGATTATTATAAATACTAGATAAATAGCCACATTTTCATAGGAATTTGTAAGAAATTTATATTTGACAAGGACTAGTGATATATAGTACAATTAAAAGTTTGATTTGACAAAAGGTTTCGTTTATGTTAGTATAATATGTAGCATGTGGTATTAATTGAAAGAAGGTGATTGTTTGTTGGAAAGGAACTCTTTGGCTAAAATAAGAGCCAGTGTGGAAAGCTGCGTAGGGCAGAAAGTAAGGTTAAAAGCTAACAAGGGAAGGAAGAAGACAACAATCAAGGAAGGCATCATAGAAAGTGCTTATCCAAGCATATTTGTAGTAGTTATCGACGGAGGGTACAATTCTATAAGAAGAGTGTCTTATAGTTATTCAGATATATTGACAGAAACAGTCGAAGTTACTCTTTGCAATGAAGAAAGAAAAATTCAGATAAGCTAAATGTAAGTCGCCAGAATGGCGGCTTGTATTTTTTTTTGAATGGAGAAGCTGCAAATCTATCTATTAGGTAAAACTTAGATAGATTTGCAGCTTTTTTATTTTATTAATAGTTATTATTTTTTAGTTTTAAACATATACTCTCTTAGAAAACAATGTATAAAAAATATGGTATTGGTAAACAATTCAAGAGAAACAATTTAGTAAAAACATTAAGATACACAGCCTTAACCCCTTGAGGTGAAAACTGAAAATTAAAATACTTGGAGAAAACCTATTGTTTACCAATGAACAGAGGAGATGAAATCAATGTTCAAAAGAACAGTAAAATGGATTGGAAACTTTTTATTGATAATCCTTATAGCAGCTACAAGCTTATCCTTCTATGGAGCTATTCAACATAGGAGAGACCCTAGTAAAATACCTTCAATACTAGGGTTTAAAACTTTATCTGTGCTTTCAGGCAGCATGAGACCTATTCTCCAACCAGGAGATTTAATAATATCAAAGGATGTAGAACCAGAACAAATCAAAATAGGAGACATAGTAACATATAGGGTAAACTCAGATGCATTAGTCACTCACAGAGTAATAGGTATCACAGAAAAGAACGGAGAGTTAGCCTTTGAAACAAAAGGAGATGCAAATAATACAGAGGATGGTGGACTAGTTCTATGGGATCAATTAGTAGGCTCCTTTGTATTAAATATTCCGAGGGGTGGATACATAGTGAATTTTATTAGAAGCCCCATAGGGTTCATATTATTAATCCTAGTGCCTGTATTTCTCCTTCTAGGAGGGGAAATAAAAAACATATTGTCCAAAATAGATGAGGAAGAAAAAGATAAGACTAAACATAAGGACAATATGAAAATATAAGCTGCAGCAGTTATTCAAAAAATATTGTAGCAATGGAAGAAAAAACTATAGAACTGGGGGTGATAAAAATAAACAAAAAAATAAAAAAGGGCTATCTCTACCAAGATAACCCTCCGTGAAGAAAAAGAAAGATTTAGAAAACCTTTCACCATTATTGTATCAAAAAAAGAGAAAAATAATTATAAGACTTAAGGAGGATTTTTGAAAATGAAAAAAAGAATGATATTAGCATTAATGTTAATTGGATTATTAGCATTTGGAGCAGGATTAGGTACATATGCATGGTTTACAAGTCAGGCTACGAGTACAGATAATGTGTTTCAGACTGGTACATTGAAAATGTCAGCAACAGAAAGTGCAGGCGGAGTAATAAGTGTAACAAATCAACAACCTGGCGATTCAAAAGACTATACTGTTACTATTGCTCATGATAGTAATAGCACGTTACCATTTAGATATAAGCTTATACCAACTGTTACAGCTGATGCTGATTTAGCAGATGACTTAGTAATTACAATTGTTAAAAATGAAAATATTACAATATTCAGTGGCACAATTAATTTATTGGATCAAGTAAATGGCTATGAAATAAATGAAAACCTAGCAGTAGATAAATCAGACGTGCTAACAATTACATTGACTCTACCAACTTCTGCAGAAAATGACTGTCAAGGTAAAAGCGCTGAAATAGACTTTGAATTTAGAGCTACTCAATTACTAAATGAAGATTACGAAGGAGATTATTAAAATCAAGAGATATTGATTACACCTTTTTTTTATAAGAATAATAAACATAGTCGGGTTTTCCGACTATGTTTATTGAATAAGCAATAAATCAAGATACTTTATTTAAGGAGGAGTATTTTATGAAAAAAAGATATATTGCAGCTATGCTGGTAGTAACACTTATATGTGCCATGGCTGGTGTAGGCACTATGGCATGGTTTACTAGCAGGGCAACTAGTAATGAGAACACATTCAAAACAGGTACATTAATATTAGGTGGAATAATAGATGGCGAAGATGTAAACGAGCAATTTGCTACAGTGTCCTTTGATAATATGGAGCCAGGCCAGCCGCCAGAAAAAGTTCAAGAAACTGTATTAAAGAACGTAGGCTCATTACCATTTTATCTATATCGTATGACAGCAGAAAATATTACTGGCGATACAAAACTAGATGATGTACTAATGCTAAATATAACAATAGACGGAGAAACAGTATTTGATGGAAGATTAAGCCAGTTGGTAGAAGAAAATGGTGGGTATTTTGACCCTATCTACGGTATACAACCTGAAGAAACAAGGCAAATGGTAATAACTGCATATATGGATAAAAATGCAGGCAACGAATATCAAGGATTAAATATGCAATGCGACCTTACAGTATATGCTAGACAAAATGAATATCCAGTGCCAGGAGAAAATGGGGAAGAGGATTTAGGATTAGCACCTAATTTCTCCGTGGTAGCATACAATGACGATAATTATGTAAATTTTGACTTCGATTGGGAGCCTAATGACTTATTTTATGAACATTATAAGCTAGAGATTAAACACGAAACTGGAGATGTAACAACGGGAATAGAAGCAGAAAGAATATGGTTATTTATTAACTTTTATAACAAAGAAGTAACATCATTAGATGGAATAAGTAGAAATGATGTAGATGTAGACTGGAGTAAAGATATTGTAAAAATTAAGAAATCCGCATTCCCAGATGAATGGAAGGGATTTGAAGTTAAAATATACGGAATGCAGAACTTAAAGCCTATTAGCTCCTTACCATGGCAATATTGGTCACTAGATAGATAGAGTATATACTGATTAACCGAAGTTAGATTGATCTAGCTTCGGTTAATCTAACTTTATAAAATACAAAATCACTTAAAAATTAAGTGCTTTTGTATTTTATAAACAGGAGGTGAATAAATGCCTAAAAATCAAGTAAAAAAAACAGCTTCAATACTGTTGTTAGCAACAATCATATTCACATCTTTTTTCTATATGGGCAATCAGTTTGCTTATTCTGACAATATAATAGAGCCTGATATAACCCTATATGTTCATGGGGAAAAAAGCAATGGAGGTCCTATATTTCATCAGTCGGGAGATATAGGGAATGGACTATGGGCACCAGGAATAAGCCATAGTGGAACCATGAGAATATATAACAATTATTCAGAACGAATAAAAGTTTCAAACTTAGGACTAAGGATGAAATTGGAGCAATTTCAGGGACAAGAGCTTAGAATAGGTGTAGATAAAGAGATTTATGAATTATTTGCAAAAAACATGAAACTAACTATTAAAAGAGGAACCATGCTCGTATTTACAAATACCGTATATGATAAAAGCTTTTATGAAATGTTATATGACAGGAATGATGAAAACTATAAAGGATATGATTTGTCGCCAGCGGATAAATTCAATATTAATTCAAATGATTATATAGACTTAGAATATACAGTAGCTATGGATAAAAATGCAGGAAATGAGCTACAAGGACTTAAAGCAACGGTAGATTTTATTATTAATTCGCAGGAAAATCCAGAGCCTAAAGAACCTGATAAGCCTCACAAGCCTGAATTGCCTGAAAAAGATGAATTCGTTGATGTAGGTGGTCATTGGGCACATGATTGTATCCTGACTCTAATAAAGCATGGCATTATACAAGGCTATCCTGACGGAACCATAAGGCCTGACAATTACATAACAAGAGCAGAAACAGCTGTATTAGTAGGGAAAGCCTTAGGATTAGAAGAGGAGAAAGGTTCAACTGGATATATTGACCTGATACCTGGCTGGGCAAAGGGATATATTAAATCCACCACAACAAATAATATATTCACAGGCTACCCAAATAAAACCTTTAAGCCAAATAAAAACATAACTAGGGAAGAAATGACAGCAGTACTTATGAGAGCTTTTGATAAAGCCCTAGAAAATGATATAGAGCTAAGCTTTACAGACAAGGAAAGCATAGGCAACTGGGCCTTAGCTCATGTTAAAGCAGGAGTAGAGCATAAAGTGATAGAAGGCTACCCAGATAATACATTTAAGCCTAAAAACAACATAACAAGAGCAGAAGCCTTTACTATTATATGTAAGCTTTTAGGCTATCACCAAGAGCATGAATAAAAAATAAGAGATAGGGAGGTGTATACATTCAATGAAGAGTAATTTACGCGGCTTATTATTAAGATCAGTAGCCCTTTTAGCTGGTGGAGCTTTAGTTGGCTTTGCATTTTTAATAAATATAGATACTCATTCCTGGTTTACAAGCAAAGCCATGCAGGAAGTAAAAGTCACTGCAGCAACTACCAGCGATATTTTAGAACATTTTGCTATTGAAAAAGATAGTAAGGGCAATGCTATAGCAATAGAAATAAGAAAAAAGGAAAATTTAGACCATAGTCCAATTCTTTATTTTTCCGTAGAAGGAGAAGCTGAAGACTATGTACTACACATAAATCCAGTAAAGCTAGAACAACAAAACACATATATAATTCCCATAGAGCCAAATATTAATCCCGTTCAATGGGTTGATTTAACTTCGCCCTGGAAAGGGGAAAAAACGGGTACTATAAAAATAAAATATTTAAATGAATATATAAATGAAGAAATGTCCATATCCTTCACTCATGCCTATTTAAGACAAAAGCTTTTGGAAGACATAAATAGAAAAGGTGTAGGCATAGAAAGGATATCTGATGGTAAAGCCCTAGAAGAGGCAACTGACCTAATAACATTCATATCAGAATCCTTTGAATGGGAAGAAAATAATAAGGGAATGAGAATGCTTAGCCTAGAATCAGACAGTATATATGATATAGAGAGATTTTCAATAGGTTCAGAGATTGAAAATATAGATAGTATAGAAGTAGACAGATTTATTGTATCATCTAATATGATACTAGCCTTAACTCCTCATCAAAGCCAAATAATATCAGCAATATCCTACAAGTTGCTTCCACACATAGAAAGATTATATGGAACTATTGAAGACCTAGTAGCAATATTAAACGAGAAGCTAATAGAAATAGGAATACTAAGGGCACAAGTTGAAGAACAAGGAATTAAGATAGAGGAGCAGCTTGGGAAAATAGAAGAGCAAAGGGCAAGAATAGAAGAATTAGAGAAAAAGGAACAGGAATTAACTGAAAAAAACGAAGAGCTTGATAAAGAAAACCTAGGGCTAATAGATGATATAGAAGCGTTAAATAAAGATAAAGAGAGTTTATATGGAGACATAGAAGCTTTAGCCTCCAGAAACAGCACTCTTTCTTCAGAGAACACAGACATAGCTAGAGAAAACTCACAGCTTAGAGCAGAAATAGATAGATTGAATAGACAAATAGAAGAGCTGAGGTCAAATAGTGGAGGAGGCGGTAATACACCAGAAGTGCCAAAAGAACCAGAAGCCCCAGAAACTCCAGACATACCAGAAGGACCAGAGAATCCAGAAGTGCCACAGGAACCAGAGAAACCAGAAGAAGAGAAACCAATACAAGAGCCTAAAGAACCCTAAAATTTAGCAGCTAGTATTATAGATAACCAACATAAAAAGATAATAAAAAATACACGTTCCTGCTGTTTCGAACATGGATAACTCCTACAATTCATTCAGATGTAAAATCCTAAAATTTATGAACTCGCTTCGCTCAAACACATAAATTTCTTAACGGATTTTTCATCTTCATTCATTGGGAGTTATAGCCATATTCTGCAAATGCACTCACTCAGTATTTTTTATTATCATTTTGGTTATCTATATATTAAATTTAATATATAAATAATAAAACAGACTCTAATTTTTTTTTGTAGTCTGTTTTATTGTTTATATAGTTCCAACAAAAATCATAATACGAATGTCAGTATGAAAAGTAATGTATAGCTTAACTTTTGGTTTAATAATATATGAATAATAGCTAAAACACTCAAGTTACATATTAAACAAATTCACTAAAATCTATTGACATAATATATAATTATAGAGTATATTTATTATGACTAAACCTAGGGTTTAATATTATTAAATAAAAAAATTTTGCCCAAAGGTTTAGCTACTGTAAACTTTTTATATAATAATACTCTACTTCGCAAGAAAGGGGCTGTGTTAAATGAAAGACAAATATTTAGGTAGACACATTTTAGTTGAGTTCTATAATTGTGACAAAGACATATTAAATGATTATGCATTAATAGAAGAGCACATGAAAAAAGCTGCAGAACTTGCAAAAGCTACAATTGTGGAAAGTGTATTCCATCTATTTAATCCATGGGGTGTTAGTGGAGCAGTAGTTATTCAAGAATCACATCTAACTATCCACACATGGCCTGAATATGGCTATGCTGCTGTGGACCTGTTTACATGTGGAGAAGAGGTAGATCCTTGGACAGCATTCACATATTTAAAAAATAAATTGAAGGCAGATAGAACAGAAACCCTAGAGGTGCCGAGGGGAATAGTAGATAAAATAAAGAAATTTTCAACGGAAGAAATAAAAGAAGTAAAATACAAGCCAGATGCAGTTTAAAGGAGGTCTCAGGAGTTGGATTTATGGTTTACAGAGCATCATTCAGACAATGCTAGATTTTCGATGAAGGTAAAAGAACATATTTTTTCAGAGAATAGTGAGTTTCAAAAAATAAATATATTAGACACATACGAGTTTGGAAGAGTTCTTGTATTAGATGGCTTTCTTATGACTACAGAAAGAGACGAGTTTATCTACCATGATATGATTACACATGTAGGAATGGCTGTAAACCCCTCTATAAAAAAAGTCCTAGTAATAGGTGGAGGGGATGGAGGAACAGTAAGAGAGCTTACTAGATATTCTACAATACAAGAAATTCATATGGTTGAAATAGATGAAGTGGTTGTTGATGCATCTAAAGAATATTTAGGCTTTACAGCAGATAGATTAAGTGATGAAAGAGTAACTCTCTATATAGAAGATGGAATAAGGTTTGTTAAAGAGAGTAAGGAAATATATGATTTAATAATAGTAGATTCAACAGATCCTATAGGACCAGGAGAAGGCCTATTTACAACAGAGTTTTACAATGATTGTAGTCAAATTCTTGGAGACAATGGTATATTAATCAATCAAAACGAAAGTCCATACTATTCAGATACTAGAGAGCAGATGATTAGGGCGACAAGTAGGCTAAAGGAAGTATTTCCAATAGTAGAAGTGTTCCAAAGCCATATCCCTACCTATCCGTCAGGTCACTGGATATTTGGATTTGCATCTAAATCCTTGCACCCTATTAAAGACCTTAAGATAGAGGAATGGGAGAGCTTTGGATTAAAGACAAAGTATTATAATACAGCTCTTCACCAAGGAGCATTTGCATTGCCAACCTATGTTAGAGAAATGCTAAAGTAAAAAAGCATAAAACAAAGTATGAAAGAATAATAGTTTATTATTCCTTCATGCTTTTTTTATTTAAAGAGTAATTTTTTTGGACATTATAACATATTATTTTGCATAAGAATATATTAATGTGAAGGTTTGTATTAAACATAGTCTATAAAGGAGGAGGAGTATCATGGCAGTTGAATTAATCAAGGATTTACTTAAGATAGACCAAGTAGTGGGGAAAGATGAGATACAAGCATTGGTAGAAGGAGAGATAACAGCTCCAGAAACAAAGCCCAAAATTAAAAAGGTACTAAAAATAGATGGAGAAGTAGATGTAACTAGTACAAAAGTAGTAAAGGGCAAAATAATAGTTAGCGGCATAGTAAAATTTAATGTCCTTTATAGTACAGATGATGAGCTCCAATCAGTACATAGTCTAGAGGCAGACACAGATTTTAGAGAAGAAATAGAGATGGAATTAGCAGAAGAAGGTGCTCAAGCAGAAGTAAAGGCAAGAGTAGAGCATATAGATATTGATGAAGTAAGGGATTCTTCTATATCCATAAAAACTGTAATTTCAATTATAGGCAAAGCAACTTTAGACAATACCATAGACATAATAAAAGATATAAAAGGCTCAGAAGGAATTCAACTATTAAAGGAAAATATAAAATACAATGATATTTTAGGTATAAATACATCATCTACATTGGTGAAGGAAGCCTTTGAGGTTGAGGAAGGAACTCCGGATATAGTAGATATACTTAGAGTAGACACAAAGGTATATGAAAAAGAAACAAAGGTAGTAGAGGATAAGGTCATAGTTGCAGGTGTAGTAGCATGTTCAATTATGTACTTTGGAGACGATGAAGAGAGTAAAGTAAATTATGTAAATCATGAAATAGCATTTACACATTTTGTTGAAGTGCCGGGAGCACAAAAAGATATGAACTGCAGCTTAATTCTCAATTCTCATGATACAAGTTATGAAGTGAAGGAGGATATAAATGGTAATCTAAGAATAATAGATATAGAGTCTACAGTAAAGGTTAATGCAAAGGTATATAAGCAAATAGAAAAAGAGATAACAGTGGATACTTACTCTACAAACAAAATCCTCCAAATTAAAAAGCAAGAAGTAGTAGTTTCAGAAAGTGCAGGTCAAAGCTCTTCAAAAGAAACTATTAAGGGAGTATTAGATGAAGGTAAAGAAATTATAAAAAAAATATATAATGTGAATGGAAGACCTATAATTACCGATTATAAAGTAATGGAGGGCAAAGTAATTATAGAGGGATTGTTAGAAATAGATATGCTGTATCTAGCAGAAGCAAATGAAGAAATAAAAGATACTAGACATCAGATACCATTCAAAACCTATGTAGATATAGAGCAGATAAATGATGAACTAGATATAGAAGTCCAAAATATTCTAGAGGATATTAGCTATAAAAAGATTAATAGCCATGAGGTAGAGATCGAGGCTTCTATAAACAATTATGTATCTGTAAACAGAATAAAGAAAATAAATATAGTTACAGAAGCAATAGACACAGGAGAAACGTTAGATAAGTTTTCAAGACCTAGTATTACCATATATATAGTCCAAAAAGACGATACATTATGGGATATAGCAAAAAGGTACAATACTACAGTAGAAGACATGATAAAGGCAAATGAAATAGTTTCACCAGAAAATATAATGCCTGGAGAAAAGATAATAATTGAAAAGAATGTGAGTTTTGAGTTATAATATATAAATAGCCTAAGGGAAACCTTAAGGCTATTTTTACACTGTACTTTGTATTCAGTATATAGAAGACCTTTGCAATTAGCCTATAGATATTTTAAGCTTTAGTAAAGGCTCTATCCTTAACCATAATAATTAGGAGAAAAACCATGGGAAAAACAATTTTAGATGCATATGCAAAGCTAAACCTATCCTTAGATGTTATTAAAAGAAGAGAAGATGGATATCATGAAGTAGAAATGATAATGCAGCAAATAGCTTTAAAGGATATTATAACAATAGAGGAGATAAGCTCAGGGTTTGTATTAGAATCAAACTCAGAAGACATACCCTTAGACTCTTCAAACATAGTATATAAGGCATATAACACTTTATCTGAAAAATTTAATATAAAAAAAGGAATAAGGGTGTACATAGAGAAGAATATACCTGTAGCAGGAGGCCTTGCAGGAGGAAGTACAGACGCAGCAGCTGTATTAAAAGGGTTGAACACTCTATGGAAGCTAAACCTTAATGAAGAGGAGTTAATGGATATAGGGCTAAAGCTTGGAGCAGATGTACCATATTGCATTATAGGAGGCACTGCATTAGCCCAAGGCATAGGAGAAAAGCTTACAAGGCTTAAAGGCTTTCAGGATAAGCATATATTAATTGCAAATCCAGGCTTCAATGTGTCAACAGCATATGTATACCATAACCTTAAGCTAGATAAGCTAAAAGACAGACCAAATACACATGATATTATAAAGCACATAGAAAATGACGATGCTATTCTAGTGGGGAAGAGTATGAAAAATGTTTTAGAAACAGTAACAATTAAGGAATATCCCATATTAGATACTATAAAAAACCAAATGCTAGCTTGTGGAGCCTTTGGTAGCATCATGAGTGGTAGTGGGCCTACTATCTTTGGGATATTTAATGAAGAAAAAGATATGATTAAATGTGAAGAAAAATTAGATAAAAGTATAAAAACAGTTATTAGGACTAAAACTGTTTAAGGAGGGTGTACAAATGGAAATAGATTTTGAAAAACTAAACCTGCACGAATATAAGCCTCTTAGGGAAATTGTATTTGAATCTATAAGAGAAGCAATAATAGACGGTAAACTAAAACCGGGTGAAAGGGTTATGGAGGTACAATTAGCAGAGAAGCTTGGTGTCAGTAGAACACCAGTAAGAGAGGCTATAAGGAAGCTGGAGCTAGAGGGCTTATTAGTAATGGTACCTAGAAAAGGAGCCTATGTAGCAGATGTTTCTCTTAAGGACATAGTAAATGTGTTAGAGGTAAGAGCATCCTTAGAGGGACTAGCTGCCTCTCTTGCAGCCATAAGAATAACTGAGGAAGAGCTTGAGCTTTTAAGGGAAAAATCATCTGAGTTCAGAAGCTGTGTAGAAAACAATGATGTTAAGGGAATGATAGAAAAGGATTCAGAATTCCATGACATAATATTAAATGCTGCTAAAAACAACAAGCTTATGGGCATTATAGAGGGGTTAAGAGAGCAAGTACAAAGATTTAGAGTAACCTATTTTACAGAGTATAACATGACAGAATATCTTGCTCAAGAGCATCAAAGAATTTTAGAAGCAATAGAAAATAGAGACTCAGATAAGGCAGGAAATCATGCAAAAGAGCATATAGAAAATATAGCAGGCTATATAACTTCTCATATGAAGGGCAAGGCAAAAACAGATAATATATAAGGATGGGGTGCTATGGTAAACTGTTTAATTCTTGCAGGAAATTCTAAGGAAGAGCTAAAATCTAAAACCAATAAAGCCTTTATTGAGCTTAATTTTAAGCCAATGATTGTTTACGTTATAGAAGCTCTAAAATCCTCTAAGGTTATAGACAAAATAGCAGTAGTTGGTCCCGCAAAAGAGCTAGAAAGCTTGCAATCATTTGTAGATATTATAGTAGACAGTGATGATACCTTGCTAAATAATGTTGCTGCTGGAGTGAAATATTTTCAGAATGATAAAATGCTGCTCATATCAACCAGTGACATTCCTTTTTTAACAGGTGAAGCTGTAGAGGATTTTGTAAGAAAATCCTTAGATTCTAATGCGGATATTTGCTATCCTATAGTCCAAAAACAAACCTGCGATGACGCATTTCCAGAGGCAAAAAGAACCTATGCACATTTAAAAGAAGGACAGTTTACAGGTGGCAATCTAATAATGCTAAAGCCAGAAATACTAGATAGAAGTCTTAATATTGCAAGACAGATGATAGAGTATAGAAAAAGCCCTGTCAATATGAGCAGAGTCTTAGGGCTTCCATTTCTGATAAGGCTTTTATCAGGAAGACTATCTATAGTAGAAGTAGAAAATAGATTATCAAGGCTATTGAATATTAAAGGCAAAGCCATAATAACAGAGTATGCTGAAATAGGCAATGACATAGATAAGCCAGAGGACATAATTATGGCAGAAAAGTATTTTGGACATATTTAATAAAAGTTCTTTTACATTCAGATTCTTCACTAAAGTTTAGGATAACAGCAGTTTTTTCATCCTAAGCTTTAGAGAAGAATCTATTTTATTTTTTTGCATAAATTTGAAGCTTTTAGCAAACATTAAATATAGCTTTACAGTAAAAGCTTGTTAAAAGGAGCTGATATAAGCTTGGTAGGAAAATCAATATTAACATATACCCTTAGACAGTTTGAAGATGTCTTTTTTATTCTTTTTATAGTTTTTATTGGACTATTTACTATCCTAATAGATGGAAAGGGTTTAGACAATCAGGGAGATAAAAAAGATGCTAGATTAGCTAAAATCATTGGCATTTCCTATATAATATCAGCCCCCATATTGCATATAATTGCTAAGGTTTTTTAGGGAGGATTAATAGATGAGATTTAAATTTTTCGGAAAAAAAAGAGAAGATGAGAATCAAACAAATAGCAACAAGGATGAAAAAAAAGAAGAAAAAACAGAGGAAAAAACAGATAGGGAACTACCCTTAGAAAACCTTGAGAATAATATAAATATATTAAAAAAAATACTTAAAGACTGCGACGATGTAAGCTATAGATTATTTAAAGTAGGAGTTGAGCAGAAAAATCAGCTGGCAGTAGTATTCATAGATGCATTAGTAGATAAGGATGTAATAAACGAAAGTGTGCTAAAGCCCCTTATGCTAGCAGCAAGGGACAAGGAACCTGAACTCGTAAGGGATGGCCTGTATCAGCTAGTAAAAGAAGGTAATATTTCTGCTGGTGAGTTAAAAGAAGTTAATACATTAGAGGAGGCTGTAGATAGTGTATTAGCAGGTGATACAGCATTACTAATAGATAGATACAAGAAAATAATCATTATAGGCTCAAGAGGTGCTCCATCACGGGGTGTAAGCCAATCTGAATCAGAGACTTTAGTGAGAGGACCTAGAGATGGATTTGTAGAGACCTTTAAATTTAATACAGGGCTTATAAGAAAAAGAATAAGAGATGCCAAATTAAAGGTAAAAAACATGCAAATAGGAGAACGTTCTAAAACAGATGTGGCAATTATGTATATAGAGGATATAGCAAATCCTGATTTAGTAGAGGAGGTAAATAGAAGGCTTAAAAACATAAAAATAGACGCAATACTTGAAAGCGCATACATAGAGCAGCTTATAGAGGATAATCATTACACCCCTTTTCCACAAATAGATAGTACAGAAAGGCCAGATGTAGTTGCAAATGCACTCTATCAAGGAAAGGTAGCCATAGTAGTTGACAATACTCCCTTTGCATTAATGGTACCAGGCACATTAGCCACATTTTTACAATCATCAGAGGATTATTACCAAAGATGGCTATTAAGCTCTTTAGCAAGAATAGTACGATACCTGGCTGTCTTAATATCTTTATTTGCTCCTGCACTGTATATAGCTCTTACATCTTACCATCCTGGCTTACTACCTACACGGCTTGCTCTTTATGTTGCAGCAACAAGATCTAATGTTCCTTTCCCAGCATTTATAGAAGCTTTTATAATGGAGATTACCCTAGAGCTTTTAAGAGAGGCTGGCACAAGGATGTCAGGTCCCATAGGTACGACCATAAGTATAGTGGGAGGTCTTGTTATAGGCCAGGCTGCAGTCGAAGCCAATGTAGTAAGCCCCCTTATGGTGATAATAGTTGCTGTAACTGCAATTTCTTCTTTTATCATCCCAAATTATGAACTAGCATCAGCTTTTAGAATATTAAGATTTGGAGTTATGGTTTTGGCATCAACTTTAGGACTTTATGGAGTGATGCTAGGATTTATACTTGTAGGGACTCATTTAGTTAATCTTACAAGCTTTGGAGTTCCTTTCATGACGCCTTATTCAACACTTGGGAAGGTGAAAAGTGATATTAAGGATACTATAATTAAAGTTCCATTGATTAAAATGAGAAAGAGACCCAAAATAACTAATCTTATAGATGAAGACAGGTTCCCGCCTAAGTAAGGTAATGACAATGGAGAGGATAAAGTATGATAGGAAAAAACAATAAAATAACTAATATTCAGACTTCCGTACTTATGATTAATACCATTATAGGAGTAGGAATTCTTTCTTTACCAAACATATTAGCAGAGAAAGCAGGAACATTGGGCTGGGCTAGTGTTATAGCAAGTGGTCTAATTGTTATGGCATTAGTCTATATTATTATAAAGCTAATGGAGATGTATGAGGGAAAAACTATATTTGAAATTAGCCAAGAGCTTATAGGAGTACCATTTACATATATAGCTACAGCTATTTTTATAATATACAGCATAAGCATATCATCCTTTGTTGTAAGAATATTCGGTGAGGTAATAAAGACATTGCTATTACATTCAACACCAATACATTTTGTCATTATAACCATGCTACTAACCACATCATATATTATCAGGTGTGGTATAGAAGCTATGGCTAGGTTTACCCTTATAATCCTTCCTTTTTTTATGATTCCAATATTTATTATATCCCTAGTGTTGCTTCCTGATTTAGATTATTCAAATTTAATGCCCATGTTTAGACTAGATGCTAGTAAAATTTTAAAGTCAATTCCGTATGTTTTTTTCTCCTTTTCAGGCTTTGAATGTCTTCTAGTATTTATGGGATACACCATCAAAACTAAAGCTAGTCTTAAATACAATCTGTTGTCTATTATTGCAATAATAGGAATGTACTTAGGTTATTTTATTGTATCTATTGCAAGATTTGGCGAAGAGGGGCTTAGGATTCAAGTTTGGCCACTACTATCCTTATCAAAGACTGTTGAATTTCCAAGTGCATTTATTGAAAATATAGATGGTGTTATTTTAGCCATATGGGTGCTTATAGCATTTACTACTCTAATGAGCTATTTATATTTTGCCGCATTACTAATTAGTAAAATATTAGGGGCAAAGGAGCATAAGCAATTCACATTGCCTATAATACCAATAATTTATGTTCTATCCTTAATTCCTCAAAACATAGTACAGGTATACACGAAGGTTGATATGTTTTTATATATTTTTGGAGGCTTTACTTCCATTTTAACACCTGTTTTTTTCTTTACCTTAGCTAAAATTAAAAAGAAGGGTGGAAAAATTCAAGATGAAAAAAACATATAAAATAATACTTATATTCTTCCTATTATTGCTCCTAACAGGATGCTGGGATCTTATAGAGATAGATGAAAGACTTTTCGTTTCTGCTATAGGAATAGATATATACACAGGGGATAAAGAAGACCAGCCAGAAGTTCACCCAGAGGAAAATTATTTAACTCAGCAGGACAGATTTGTAATAATATATAGTGCCCCTAATCTTAAGGCTCTAGGCAAAAATCCAACAAGTGATAAACCAAGGATTTTAACGGCTAGTATAAGCAACAATGCTTATGAAACAACAAAAGAGCTTGCTACAAGAACTAATAGAAATTTATCCTTTAGACATCTTAAAACCTTTATTATAGGAGAAGATGTTGCTAAAAATCCAGAATATATGAAAGAGATATTTGATGACTTAGATAGGCATGAGCTACTAAGTAAAAAGCTTAATGTTCTTATAGCTAAGGGAACAGCAAAGGAGGTAATGGCTATAGAAGACCCTTTTGAACCTTTAACGGGCTATCTAATAGATGGAATATTGAAAAAGAAACAAGGCTCATCTAGATACAATACACAAAATCTTAATGATATATTGATAGAACTATATTCTAGTGGCAATGCATTAGCTCCTAGAGTAGTGGCTGGAAAAGGGGAAGTAAAGGTAGCAGGCTCTGCCATTATAAAGGACTATGGATTTGTAGGCTGGCTTGGAGAAATAGAAAATATAGCGGCAATGTTTTTTTTAGACAAAATAGATAAAGCTGTAATCAATGCAAATTATAAAAATACTACAGTGCCTTTTGAAATCAGCAATTCCAAAACTAAATATAAGCTGGAAGCAGAAGGGAATAAAATAAAGTTTATAGTAGATATCAAAGCAGAAGGGGCCATATTAGAATATAAGCTAGACACTAAGGTAAAGGTATTTGATGAAAAAACTATAAAAGAAGTAGAATTACTTGCTGAAGAGGCTATAAAAAAAGAGGTGTTAGCCTTAGTTGGTAAGCTGCAAAAGGAATTTAAAACAGATGTACTAGGAGTAGGAATATATATAAAAAAATATAAACCTGATTTATGGGAAGATATAAAAGATGATTGGGATCAAGTTTTTACAAAGGTTGAAATAGAAGTAAATACAGAAGTAAAAGCAAGAAGAATAGGGATGACTAAGTAAAATATGTTTAAAAGGAGTTAAAATTGTTAATACTGAAGATAGTGATAATTAACGATAGTGTAACGGTAGTGTAACAATAGTTTAACAATAGTTTAACAATAGTTTAACAATAGTTTAACAATAGTTTAACAATGGTTCAACAACTAACAACTAAGAACTAACAACTAACAACTAAGAACTAAGAACTAAGAACTAAGAACTAACAACTAACTAAGGAGTGAAAACTGTGAACTCTAAAAATAGTAAATACAAAAAATTACTAATAAGTCTAATAATATTAATCCTATCTATAGGACTTGTATATGCAAAAGGCTTAGAAAGAAGTAGTGAAACATATAAGAATAAGCTAATAAGATTACATGTAGTAGCTAACAGTGATTCTAAAGAGGACCAAGATCTAAAGCTTAAGGTAAGAGATGAGATAATTGCTCAAATGAATGATAGTCTAAAAAATTCAGATTCAATAGATACAACTAGAAAAATAGTATCTGAAAACATAGATAATATAAAGTACATAGCACTTAAAGAGGTAAAAGCAAACAATAAAGAATATGAAGTAGCAGTATGGTTAGATAATTTCAATTTCCCAACAAAATCCTATGGTGATTTTACATTGCCAGCAGGAGAGTATCAGGCTCTAAAGGTAGTCATAGGAGAAGGGAAAGGACAAAACTGGTGGTGTGTCATGTTTCCGCCACTATGCTTTATAGATATAACAAATGGCTTAACTACTAATACAACAATAGAAGAGTTAAAAAAAGCTTTATCCGAGGAAGAATTTAAAAGCATATTAAATGCAAAGGAAGAAGAAGCACCAATATTATTGAAATCAAAATTAGTCGAACTGTATGAAAAAGGGAAAATACAATTTGCTAAGATATTCGTAGCTGACAAGCAATAAATGTTTGTCAGCTTTTTCATTTTATGTCCTAAAAACATTGTATAAATATGAGCATTTTTACAGAAGATAAAATAACTGAAATAAATAATCATAACATAGGAAGGGAGGATAAAATTGAAAAAAGCAGTTCTATATTTAAGTATATTTATATTAGTAGCATTTGTAGGTGGTACTCTATATGTAAACCAAAGGATGTATTCAGCACAAGCAAAAGAGTCTGCAATGCTACAGCCACAGACAAGAACATTGTACTGGGGCTCTCGAGGAGAAGATGTAAGGAAAGTACAATCAAAGCTTTCTCAATGGGGATACTATTTTGACAACGTAGATGGAATATATGGACCTTCCACATACAGAGCAGTAAGAAGGTTTCAAAGAGCAAATGGATTAACAGAGGATGGAGTAGTAGGCCCTGCTACTGCTAAGGCAATAGGAATCTCACTGACTACAGCAGAAGCACCTGCAAGCACAGGGCTTAGCAGAGAAGGAGATGTATATTTAATAGCAAAAGCAATACACGGAGAGGCAAGGGGAGAGCCATATGTAGGAAAGGTTGCAGTAGGAGCAGTCATATTAAACAGAGTGAAGCATCCTTCGTTTCCCAATACAATAGCAGGGGTTATATACCAGCCGTTAGCATTTACAGCAGTTGCTGACGGACAAATAAACCTAGAGCCTGATAAAGATTCAATAAAAGCAGCAAGGGATTCAATCAACGGATGGGATCCTACCTATGGCTGTAGATATTATTGGAATCCTGTAACAGCCACAAGCAAATGGATATGGTCAAGACAAGTAATTATCAAAATAGGTAAGCACTGGTTTGGAAATTAGGGAGGTGATTATAATTGAATAGAAATAGAATAACCTCAGCAATATTAGCAATAGCTCTCTTAGCTGTAGGCGTGTGGGGAACCTATCAATATCAACTCAAAAATGAATATAAAACAGCTTTAAACAATGATTATCAAAGACTTTTCTATGATACTAAGGCCCATATAGCAAATGTTCAAGTAGCACTATCTAAGGCATTGCTATCAGACTCAAAAGAACAAAACATACTCCTAATGACACAAATAATGCAGCAGGCTAATATGGCCCAAGATAAATTATCTCAAATGCCAGTAAGCCATAGTGATATAAGTAAAACACAAAAGTACTTAACACAAGTAGCAGATTATAGCTATGCATTGGTTGATCAGCATTTAGAGGGCAAAGATTTAGACAGCAAACAGAGAGAAGCATTATTTAAGCTACAGGATTATTCTGCTTATCTAACCAGGGAGATGTCGTCACTCCATGATAAAATAATGAAGGGTGAGGTTACTTTAAGCAGAGTAGAGCAAGGAGAGAGAAAAGGCTTAAGAAAAGCAAATGAAAACATGTTAAACACTAGCTTGGTAAAGCTTGAAGAAGAAATGACAAAATATCCTGAGCTAATATATGATGGCCCATTTTCAGACCAGGTTATGAACATGAAGCCTAAAGGTTTAGGAGAGAAAAAGGTTACTGTAGAAGAAGCAAAAATAATAGCCCAAAACTTTCTTGGAGACAAACAGACATGGAAGCTAACCTTGTTTGAGGAAGGAGAGCATATAGATAAGGTTGCAACTATACCATCTCATACATTTATCATATCAACAGAAAATAGTAGAGACGGAGCTGGCTCTTATATTAGTGTAAGCAAACAAGGAGGTCAGGTAGTATGGATGGTAAATCCAAGGAGCGTAAGCAGGATAAGTCTTTCCATGAAGCAAGGACAGGACAGAGCACTGAAATTCTTAGAAGAAAAAGGCTACAAGGGAATGGAACCAAATTACTCTCTAAGATATGATGGTACAGCTTTATTTAACTTCGCTTACTCAGAAGGAGATGTTACAGTATATCCAGATTTAATAAAGGTTAAGGTAGCCCTTGATAATGGTGAGATAGTAGGCTTTGATGCAGCTACATACTTACATGCTCACCACAAAAGAGACATACCAAAGGCTGCTATTACACAAGAGGAAGCCAGAGGTAAAGTAAGATTAGACTTTGATATAGATAGTGTAAGGCTTGCTATAATTCCAAAGGGAGGGTCAAAGGAAGTATTATGCTACGAATTCAAAGGCAAATATAAAGGCAGCGATTATATAGTGTATATAAATGCATTGGAAGGAAAAGAGGAAAAGATACTCCAAATAATACAAGATGAAAATGGAACATTAACATTTTAAATCAGAGAATAATAGCTTCTCTGATTTTTTTGTTAGCCTTTTCATTTTTTATGTCATATAATATACTTAATATAAAATAAGACATAGAATCAAGGAGGCAAATCATGGATAATAGACCAATAGGAATATTCGATTCAGGCATAGGAGGACTTACAGTACTAAAAGAGATATCAGAACAGCTTCCTCATGAGAATATAATATATTTTGGTGACACAGCTAGGATACCATATGGAACAAAATCTAAAGAAACAGTAATTAAGTATGCATTTCAATGTATAAAATTTTTACTTAGCAAGGATGTAAAGGCAATAGTTATAGCCTGTAATACAGCAAGTGCATTGGCATATGAAGAAGCATTAAAGGAATTTAAAGTTCCTATACTAGGAGTTATACAACCAGGGGCTAGGGCTACAAATTCTACTACAAGAAACAATAAAATTGGTGTAATAGGCACTACTTCAACCATAAATAGCTATGCTTACCAAAACTCTATTAGAGCTCTCAATAAAAATGCAGAAGTAATAGGAGTGGCATGTCCTCTATTTGTGCAAATAGTAGAGGATGGATGGGAAGATACTGATGTAGCTATGATAACCGCAGAAAAGTACCTTTTGGAATTAAAGGAGCATGAAATAGATACATTAGTGCTGGGCTGTACTCATTATCCAATACTAAGATATACCCTATCAAAGGTAGTGGGAGAAAAGGTGTCATTAGTGAACCCTGCTTTTGAAACAGCAAAGGAAATAAAAAGCCTATTGAAACAAAAGGATTTATTATCAGATAAAATGGAGAAGCCAGTATACAAGTACTTTGTAAGTGATGACCCGGAAAAGTTCAGAAGAATTGGTGGCAACATAATGAACAAGAATATATTAAGTATAGAAAAGGTAGATATAGAGAACCTATAGGAGGCAATTTTATGAAGGATGTAATGCTTAAGATTAAAGGTAAGCAGAAAAGCTTAGAAGGAGAAGAAAGCGTAATAGAGCTTATAACAGAAGGAAAGTTCTACAATAAAAATGGAGCATACTATTTAGTATATGATGAATCAGAAATATCAGGCATGGAAGGCTCTACTACAACTCTTAAAATACAAGGACAAAAAGTATCCATGAAAAGATTTGGAAATAATACCTCAAAACTCATATTCGAAAAAGGGAAAAAGCATGTATCCGAATACGAGACCATGTATGGTGACATGACCATGGAGGTTATGACAAATGATTTGGATATTAACATTTCTGAAGCAGGAAAAGGAAGTATAGACCTTTCATATAGACTCAATATCTTAGACTCCTTAGAAAGTAATAATCATCTCACAATAGATATAATGTAATTGTAGCTGTTCGTTCTTAGTTCCTAGTTCTTATCTAACAACTAAGAACTAATTCCACAGCCCAATTTTAAGCACTAAGAGCCTAAAATTAAGCGGGAGGTATTTTAATGATAGAATCCTTTCTCAAAGAAAACATTGTAGAGATATTAGATAATATTCAAGAAGGCATACACATAATAGACCATACAGGAAAAATAATATACTATAATACATTTGCACTAAAGCTAGATGAAATAGATAGAGAGAAAGCCATTGGCAGGCACATACTTGAAATATATCCATCCTTATCCCATGATACAAGCACTCTCCTGAAAGTGATTAGAACAGGTCAACCCATATACAATGTAGAGCAAACCTTTATTAATTACAAAGGAGACAAAATAACCACCATAAATTCATCTATGCCCTTAAAATCAAAAGGACGTATAGTGGGAGCCTTAGAAATATCTAGAGATATTACAGAAGTAAGAAAGCTATCTGAAAAAATAGTAGATTTACAAAAGGAGCTATATATTACTGAGAACAAATTGAAACCCAAAAACCAAGGAACAGCTAGCTTTACCTTTGCGGACATTATAGGACAAAACACAGAAATGCTTAGGATAAAGTCTCTTGCCTTAAAGGCTGCAGGCACATCTTCCCCAGTTCTCATATATGGAGAAACAGGAACGGGAAAGGAGCTATTTGTCCAATCTATACACAATGCTAGCCCAAGAAGGAGCAAGCCCTTCATAGCACAAAATTGTGCTGCTCTGCCAAGTAATCTATTAGAAGGTATTCTTTTTGGCACAGCAAGAGGAGGCTTTACAGGAGCAGAGGACAGACCTGGACTATTTGAAGTAGCAGATGGAGGAACCCTACTATTAGATGAGATAAACTCAATGCCTCTAGACCTTCAAGCGAAGCTTTTAAGGGTCATACAAGATGGTTCCATAAGAAGAGTAGGACAGGTGAAGACAACCTTAGTAGATGTGAGAATAATAGCTGCTACAAATATACCGCCAGAAAAGGCTATAAAAGAAAATCTTCTTAGAAGAGATCTCTATTATAGATTAAATGTAGTTTCTATAAACATTCCAGAATTAAAAGATAGACCTGATGATATCCCCATATTGGCAAACCATTTTGTCAACAAGTACAATAGAATTCTAGGGAAAAATGTGAATAAAATAGATTCTGAAGTTATGAATCTGTTGATAAATTTCTCTTGGCCTGGAAACGTTAGAGAGCTAGAGCATTTAATAGAAGGCATAATGACCTTATACGACACAGATACTATAAAGCTTCAACATACAATAGGCACAGTTCTTTTCGGGAATCAAGCTGAACAAGGGAATTATCAAGGGGATGATTCTTATATGGGAAAATCCCTAAAGGAAACTATAGAGCAAACTGAAAAAACACTTATTCATAAAGCACTTCTATCCACAGATTGGAATATAACAAAAACAGCAGAGGAGCTAGACATTCCTAGGCAAACACTACAGTATAAGATTAAGAAATACAAACTTTTTAGTATTTAGTTCTTAGCTCTTAGTTGTTAGTTCTTAGCTAACAACTAACAACTAAAATTATGCCCAAAAATCGGCACACAAACTGAAGTATGAGACAAGAATATTGTTTATTTAATCTCGTGCTTCAGTTTTTTTATGTTCAAATAGCCTAAAATAGACATTAGGAATATAGAGCAATTATTTGCATTAAATGGCATAAGTATTGCATAATAATATCTATGGACTATATAGAGTAAGGCATTTATGTATTTTTCTTAAAACAAACGTTTTCATAACTAAATTCATCAATTATTTAACAATCTATTAAGGGAGGAATTATTAATGAAAAAAGGATGTCCATACGGAACACACAGAGTTATTGAGCCAAAGGGAGTATTACCTCAGCCAGCACTTAAAATTGACAATGACATGGAGATTTACGACAATGAAATACTTATAGACGTACAAACGCTTAATATTGATTCAGCAAGCTTTACACAAATAAAAGAAGAAGCCCAAGGCGATATAGAAAAAATCAAAGAAATCATGAAAAACATCGTAGCCACAAGAGGAAAGCACCAGAACCCTGTAACAGGCTCAGGGGGTATGCTCATAGGTACAGTTGAAAAAATAGGACCTGCACTAGAAGGAAAGACAGATTTAAAAGTAGGAGATAAAATAGCCACACTAGTTTCACTATCACTTACACCACTCAGGATAGATGAATTCCTAGAAACCAGAAAAGATATAGACCAAGTAGATATAAAAGGAAAAGCAATATTATTTCAAAGTGGAATATATGCAGTATTACCAAAGGATTTACCAGAAAACCTAGCATTATCAGTTCTTGACGTTGCAGGAGCACCAGCACAGGCTGCAAAGCTAGTAAAGCCTGGAGACTATGTAGTGGTCATAGGAGGAACAGGAAAATCAGGTATGCTTTGCTTGTACGAAGCAAAGAAAAGAGTTGGAGTAACAGGAAAAGTTATATGTGTAGGGAGTACAGATAAAAGCGTAGCCAGAGCTAAAGGAGCTAATTTAGCAGATGAATATATTAAAGTAGATGCAACAGATGCCCTAGCATTACACGACAAAGTTAAAGAGCTCACAAACGGAAGAATGGCAGATGTAACTATAAACTGTGTCAACATACCAAATACAGAAATGACAAGTATATTATCAACAAAAAATGAAGGACTTATTTACTTCTTTAGCATGGCAACCAGCTTTACAAAAGCAGCCCTTGGAGCAGAAGGCGTAGGCAAGGACGTAACCATGATAGTAGGAAATGGCTATACAAAAGGTCATGCAGAAATAGCACTACAGATAATGAGAGAAAGCGAAACTCTAAGAAAGATTTACGAAGAACTGTACGGTTAAGGAACGGTAGGGGAACGATAGTTTAACAATAGTTTAACGATAGTGTAACGATAGTTTAACAATAGTGTAACGATAGTTTAACGATTGTTTAACGGTAGTTTAACGATTGTTTAACGGTAGTTTAACGATTGTTTAACGGTAGTTTAACGATTGTTTAACGGTAGTTTAACGATTGTTTAACGATTGTTTAACGATTGTTTAACGATTGTTTAACGATTGTTTAACTACTGTTCAACTACTGCTCAACTACTGTTCAACTACTGCTCAACCACTGTTTAACTACTGTTCAATAAATAAAGGAGGTTATCAAGTGAGATCCTATAAAGATATAGAACTGTGGAAAAATGTTACCCAAGAAGAATGGGATGATTGGAAATGGCAGGTTAGAAATAGAATAACAACAGTAGAAGGATTAAAACAGATAATTAACCTTGAAGGAAAAGAAGAAAAGAATATAGAAGAAACCCTAAAGAAGTTTAGAATGGGAATAACACCCTACTATGCCTCATTGATGGATGATAACGACCCTGATTGTCCCGTTAGAAAGCAAGCCATACCTACAATCATGGAAACCCACCTAGGCTCTGCAGACATGGAAGACCCATTACATGAAGACGCGGATTCACCAGTGCCAGGACTTACTCACAGATATCCAGACCGAGTCCTTATGCTAATTACAGATCAATGCTCCATGTACTGTAGGCATTGTACTAGAAGAAGATTTGCAGGTCAGCATGACTCAGCTATGGGTATGGATAGAATAGAAGCATCTATAGAATATATTAAAAACACACCAGAGGTAAGAGATGTATTACTTTCTGGAGGAGATGCTCTATTAGTATCAGATGAAAGATTAGAAACCATAATAAAAAAATTAAGAGAAATACCACATGTAGAGATTATAAGAATAGGCACAAGAACTCCTGTAGTATTGCCTCAGAGAATAACAGATGATTTAGTAAATATGCTTAAAAAATATCATCCAATATGGCTCAACACTCACTTCAACCATTCAAAGGAAATAACAGAGGAATCAAAAAAAGCCATAGGAAAATTAGCAGATGCAGGTATACCACTAGGCAATCAATCAGTACTATTAAGAGGAGTCAATGACTGCGTTCACATAATGAGGGAGCTAGTCCTTAACCTAGTTAAAATAAGAGTAAGACCCTATTATATATATCAATGTGACCTTTCTATGGGAATAGAACATTTTAGAACTCCTGTATCAAAGGGAATAGAAATAATAGAAGGCTTAAGGGGACATATATCAGGCTATGCAGTACCTACCTTCGTAGTAGATGCACCAGGGGGAGGAGGAAAAACGCCTGTAATGCCTAATTATGTAATATCTATGTCTCCAAATAAAGTAGTTCTAAGAAACTTTGAAGGAGTTATCACCACATATACAGAGCCAGAAAGCTACACAGACCATTGCAGCTGTCCAGTATGCACAGGAGAAAGAGAGCATAGGATAACAGGAGTAGCGGGACTGCTTCAAGGAAATGAGATATCCCTAGAACCAATACAGCTAGAACGTAGAGATAGGGCAGTAAAGGATAGAAAATAATCCACAAGTGACACAGAATGACGAAAGGAGAAAAACATGTCTTTAATTGAACTAATATACCCACAATACAAAATAATATCAATAGTAGGCATGGCAAAAAACTCAGGAAAAACTGTAGCCTTAAATAGCATAATCCAGGAGGCTATAGAAAACTCAATTATCCTAGGTCTTACTTCAACAGGTAGAGACGGAGAAAGCCAAGATATAGTTACAAACACAGACAAGCCACCAATTTATGTAGAAGAAGGTACTTTTATAGCAACAGCCTCAGAAACCCTAGAGCTAGGCGATGCAAAAATAGAGATTCTACAGGTTACAGATATAGATACTCCTTTAGGAAAAATAGTCATAGGAAAAGTAAAAGACAGGGGATATCTTCAAATAGCAGGACCACAGACTAATAGAGGAATAAAAAAAGTTGCAGATATAATGCTTGAATTAGGAGCACAGCTAGTGCTAATAGACGGGGCAATAAATAGATTAGCATCAGCCTCTCCCTCTGTATCTGAAGGAGTGGTATTGGCTACAGGTGCAGTATTAAGCAGAGATATAAACAAGGTAATGGAAGAAACACTCCATACAGTAGAATTATTTAGCTTACCAGAAGTTAAAGACAATAAAGTAAAAGCTATTGCAGAAGAGCTTATAGAGCAAAATGCAGTAGCTCTCATAGATAATGAATATAATACAATAATTCTAGATATTAAAACAGCCTTAAACAGTGGAGCTACCATAGGGCAAAGTATAGATGACAATATGAAATATATAGTCTTTCCAGGCTCATTAGTAAAAAAAACAGTGGAGGACATAATAAAGACCACAGAGAAGTACAAACAGGTCACATTTATTGTTAAGGATGGGACAAAAATATTCATAGAGCCTAGAGATTGGCAAATATTTAAGAAAAAAGGTATAAACATAAAAGCTCTAGAAAGCATTAATACAATCCTACTAACCTTAAACCCATATTCTCCAGAAGGCTACTATTTTCAACAGGATATATTCCTATCTAGAATGAGAGAATATATAAAAGACATACCTGTATTAGACCTGATGTACGGAGGTGGATAGCTTGAATAAGTTCATAGATATAAATACATCAGAAAGCATAGGCTTAGACTATGTAATAGGAAAGCTAAGGACAATAACTCCATATGGTAAAGACCTTAAGGATAATATGAAGCCCTTTAAAATAGGAGAAGAGGAATTATTAATAGAGGAATTAGACCAAATAGAGGTTCTTGTAAAGCTAATAAATGAAAATAGGTATTTCTTTAAAAACATAAAAAGTATATTAAGCAATATTAAAGATATAAGGAATTCAATATCTAGAGCTACAGATGGATATATATTAAGTAATGTAGAGCTATATGAAGTAAAAGGATTTATATTAACATTAGTGGAGCTTACAGAAGAGCTTAAAATCATAGAAAAACAGCTTCATAGCACCATAAAGCCTTATAAAATACCAGAGCTAGAAAAACTATTAGACCCACAAAACACTAAGGTTAGAGCATTTTATATATATGATGATTATTCTCAAGAACTAAAAGCTATTAGGGAAAGCAAAAAAGAAATAGACAACAAACTAAAACTAGAAACGAAAAATCTAAAAGAAAAAATAGAAAAAGATTTAAATATAAAAATAAGACCAGATAACACAATTACAATTTCAAAATCTAACAAAGAAATGCTGAATAAAGCTAACAACAGCCCTTATCTTATTTATAACTCAGAAACCTATATGGACATTAAATATTCATTAAAATATACATTAGATATGTGTGAATGGGAAAATGCACTTTCAATCATAAAAGAAAAAGAAGAAAAAGAAGAAGAAAATATTAGAAAAGAACTATCAAGAGGAATAGGAAGCCATCAGGAGGATATAAATAAAAACATAAAGGCTATAGGAAAACTAGACTTAAGCCTGTCAAAGGCTTATATGGCAATAGATACAAATAGCATAAGACCTACAATACAGGTAAATCATATAGTAAACATAATAAATGGAAGACATATAGAGGTAGAAGATATTCTAAGGTCTAAAGAAATGGTATTTACACCCATTAGCATAAAGCTTCATGAAGGTGTTTCATGTATTACAGGAGCAAATATGGGTGGGAAGACAGTATCTCTAAAGCTAATAGGTCTATTATGTGCCATGGCCCAATATGGACTCCTTGTACCTTGTGACAGTATGGAAATTGGACTTCATGGATTTATATATGGCTCTATAGGAGATATGCAGTCTACAGATAAAGGCTTAAGCACCTTTGGTTCAGAAATAAATAGTATAAAAGAAGGAATAGAAAAGGCAGATAAAAGAGGACTTATATTAATAGATGAATTAGCACGAGGAACAAATCCAGAAGAAGGCTATGCCATATCAAAGGCTATAGTAAATTACCTAAAAAACAAAAAGAGCATAACACTAATAACTACTCACTATGACAATATAGCAGCCTCAGAGGGTATACAGCATTACCAAGTAATAGGGCTTTCAAATATAGACTATGAAGAGCTAAAAGCTAATCTACAATCAAAAGGAACTAGCATGGAGCTAATAAGCGGATACATGGACTATAGACTAGCAAAGGTAACCCAAGAAACTAAAGTTCCCAGAGACGCCATAAACATAGCCAAACTCATGGGACTAGATCAGGGTATAATAGAAGATGCGGAGAGAATACTTTTTGGAACAGTAGTTGAACAGTAGTTGAGCAGTAGTTGAACAGTAGTTGAACAGTAGTTGAACAGTAGTTGAGCAGTAGTTGAACAGTAGTTGAACAGTAGTTGAACAGTAGTTGAACAGTAGTTAAACTATCGTTAAACAATCGTTAAACAATCGTTAAACTACCGTTACACAATCGTTAAACAATCGTTAAACAATCGTTAAACAATCGTTAAACTACCGTTACACTATCGTTAAACTACCGTTACACTATCGTTAAACTACCGTTCCACTATCGTTCCACCATCGTTCCACCATCGTTATAAGCAAAGGAGGCAAAAAATGAATAGCAAGCTTAATTTAAATCCACAAATAATAGAAAACGCCAGAAACGCAGCAGCAAGCATTGCAGAAGATGTCCAAGAGTTCATAGATAGACATACTACAGTATCTGTAGAACGTACCATAGCCAGACTACTAGGCATAGACGGCGTAGATGAAATAGAAAGACCACTTCCAAACATAATAGTAGAAAATATAAAAGAAGGCGGAGGCTTATCTCTAGGAGTAGCATACTGGCTAGGAAATGCAATGTTACAAACAGGAGAAGACCCACAAACCATAGGGGAAAAAGTATCCAGAGGAGAGCTAAACCTTACAAAGCTTCCAATAGGGGAAGAAAATAGAATAAGAGAAAAAATAGATGAAATAGCTCAAATCACAGTAAACAAAATAAAAGAAAATAGAAAGACAAGAGAGAATTATATAAAAACTCTAGGCGAAGGACCACAGCCATATATCTATGTAATAGTAGCTACAGGCAACATATATGAAGACGTAGTCCAAGCACAAGCTGCAGTTAGGCAAGGAGCAGACATAATAGCAGTCATTAGAACTACAGCACAGAGCTTACTTGATTATGTACCTTATGGGGCAACTACAGAGGGCTTCGGAGGAACATATGCTACTCAAGAAAACTTCAAAATAATGAGAAAGGCCCTTGACGAGGTAGGAGAAGAGGTAGGTAGATACATAAGATTATGTAACTACTGCTCAGGCCTATGTATGCCAGAAATAGCAGCTATAGGAGCACTTGAAAGATTAGATGTAATGTTAAATGATGCATTATATGGCATACTGTTTAGAGATATAAACATGCAAAGAACCTTAGTAGATCAGTACTTTTCCAGAATAATAAACGGCTTTGCAGGAGTCATTATTAACACAGGAGAGGATAACTACCTAACTACAGCGGATGCAGTAGAGGAAGCACATACAGTATTAGCATCTCAGTTTATGAACGAACAATTTGCAAAAAAAGCAGGAATACGGGAAGAGCAAATGGGATTAGGCCACGCATTTGAAATGGCACCAGATATCGAGAACGGCTTCCTTTATGAGCTAGCACAAGCACAGATGGCTAGAGAAATATTCCCAAAAGCACCACTTAAATATATGCCACCAACAAAATTCATGACAGGAAATATATTTAAAGGACATTTACAAAATGCAATGTTTAATCTGGTATCAATATGGACAAATCAAGGCATACAGCTACTAGGTATGCTAACAGAAGCAATCCACACTCCACATATGCACGACAGAGCACTTTCCATAGAAAATGCAAAATATATATTTAATAACGCAAAGGATATAGGAGAAGAGGTAAGCTTCAAAGAAGGAGGTATTATCCAAACAAGAGCACAGGAAGTCCTTAAGAATGCAGAGGAGCTACTTTTGGAAATTGAAAAAGAAGGACTATTTTCCACCATAGAAAAAGGTAAATTCGCATCCATTAAAAGAGCTAGAAATGGTGGCAAAGGACTAGAAGGTGTAGTTGGAAAAGATAAAAAATATTTTAATCCATTTATAGAAAAAATGCTAAATAAGAATTTTTATAATAGTAGCGGTACAATAGTTTAACAATTGTTCAACTTTCAACTAACAACTAACAACTAACCGTGTTTAAAGCTATCTAGTAAAAACGATAGGAGGCAAAATTAATGGACAAAGTTCAAAAAGTAGACCTGACAAAAATTAAGCCCTATGGAGATACATTAAATGATGGCATGGTTCAGCTTTCTTTCACACTACCAGTACCCTACGGGGAAGAGGCAAAGGAAGCAGCTAGAATATTAGCAGGACAAATGGGCTTTGAGGAGCCAAATGTAGTCCATTCATCTAATTTAGGCAAAGGATATACCCATTTCATAGTATATGGTAAAAGCACACATACAATAGATTTCACAAAAATTGAAGTTCCGAAGGTGGAAGTAGATTCTATGACTATGGAGGAAGTAGAAGAGTATATAAGAGGGAATATAAAAAGAGAAGTAACAATAGTAGGAGCCTGTACAGGTACAGATGCTCACACAGTAGGCATAGATGCTATAATGAATATGAAGGGCTATGCAGGGCACTTTGGATTAGAAAGATATAAAATGGTGAGGGCAATAAATATGGGAAGCCAGGTTCCGAACGAAGAGCTAGTAGCCAAAGCCATAGAGGAAAAGGCAGATGCCATATTGGTATCTCAAGTAGTTACACAAAAAAATGTCCACATTCCAAACCTAACACAGCTAGTAGAACTACTAGAGGCAGAAGGAATAAGAGATAAAATAGTCCTATGCTGTGGTGGTCCTAGAATAAACCATGAACTAGCAAAGGAGCTAGGCTACGACGCAGGCTTCGGCACAGGCTCCTATGCTAATGATGTAGCTTCATTTATAGTGACAGAAATAGTGAAACGAAACCTTATATAAAATAGATAATCCTTGAAGGAACATTAGTAAACAAGGACAATATAATCCTATCTAATTAGATAGGATTATATATTTTCTGGTGATATCTAAGTGTTACTAATAATCTATAAAAGCATTAACTATGCTGTATAATAGAGGCTCTTTAAATTTAAAAATACAAATAAGAAAAAGAAAAAATAAAAAAATTGTAACTTTTTTAATTCTCATTCGAATAATTAGTAGAGATAGATGGAGGCCCCTATGATTGATGAAAAACAACTTTATAGAGATTTTTTAAATGGTAGCATAAAAGCCTTTGAAGCTCTTGTATTAGAGTATAAGGACAATCTAATATACTTTATTTCAAGATATACAGGTGGAGATTTGTCAACAGCAGAAGATATTGCTCAAGATGTTTTTGCTCATGTATATGTTTATAAGGAAAAGTATGACTTTAATTACTCATTTAAAACATATATTTTCAGAATTGGCAAAAACAAGGCTATTGATTTCATGAGAAAACAGTCAAGGCTTAGTTTTAATGCCTATGATGAGGCACTTGAAATGAGCAGTGATTACAAAACTATTGAAGACAAAATAATAAAAACTGAGGAAAAGCTCTTGATATATGATAGTTTTAAAAAACTTAAGCCTGAATATCAAAGAGCCTTATATCTTTATGTTTTTGAAGAGCTATCATATAAAGAAATTGCTAAGGTGATGGGTAAGTCACTACCACAGATTAAAATACTCATCCATAGAGCTAGGAACTTTATTAAAACTTTAATGAAAGAGGAGGTTAAGGATAATGAAGAATGATGCAGAGTTTTTGAAAGGCGTGTATGCAAAGGCAGAAGCTCTTTCAAAGGAAAAAGAAAAGTATAAATACAATAAGTATATTAAGTATTCATCAGTAGCTGCATTATTTATATTAATTCCAATTTTGTTATTGCAAAACATAATAAATAATAACGAGCCTTCTCCTATAGAACAACCTTCTCCAATAAGCCAGCCTAGAACAACGTCTTTTGGTAATATAGATTATAGCTTCTCTAACGCAGAATATATACTAAAAGGAAGTGTTGTCTCTAAAACAAGTGATGATGACTATGTAGAACTTAAGTTATCAATAGATGAGAAACTATTTGGCAATGACATTAATAATGAAATAATAGCCTATGGCTCAAAAGAAATAGTGAATTTTTTATCTGATGGTACAGACGTGGTAGTTTTCTTATATGAACAAGATGGTGACTACTTTATATTCAATGATAGTGAGGGCATACTAATCGAACATCTCCCAAACACCTATATTGATATATTTGGTAACGAATATTCAATAGAAGATATTACTAAAAACATAGACAGGAGTAGATAAAATGAAAAGATTTTTAATTTTAATATTGGTAGGAATAATGTTAACAGGGGTATTAGCAGGTTGTGCAGGAAAACAAAGTGTAAGAAAAGATGTTGAGCTTAGCGAAGTTCTTAATGCAGTAAAAGCAGAGCTAGGAGAGGATTATTATCCAAATAGAGATATGGAATTGTCAGAGGTTAAAGATTTTACAGGCTTGAGTGATGATCAAATTGAAGAATTTATAGCTCAAGTTCCAATGATTAGCGTGGGAGTAGACACATTTATTGCTATAAAAGCAACAGAAGGCAATGGAGATGCAGTATACAAAGGTCTAGAAAAATACAGGACTTACTTAGTTGAAGAATCACTTCAATACCCAATGAATTTACCTAAGGTAAATGCAGCAAAGGTAGTTCAAAACGGTGATTATTCATTCTTTATTATGCTAGGAAGGTATAATGATGAGATTGAAGATGCAGAAAGTGACGAGGCAAGAGAATTTGCTGAATCAGAAGTTGCAAGGATTGAAAAAGTCATAGGTGAATTTTTTAAATAATTAACTTATCTAGTCTGGTTTAACCAGACTAGAATTTTATGGAGGAGAATCGTGGTATTTAGCAGCATATTATTCTTATTCTATTTTTTACCATTAGTTTTAATAACTTATTTCATATCAGGAAAAAGGTATAGAAACCTTATATTATTTTTATTTAGTTTGTTTTTCTATGGATGGGGAGAACCTAAATATATTTGGCTTATGCTGTTTTCAACAATAGTTGATTATACATGCGGTAAAAACATCCACACAAATATACTAAACCATAATAAAAATAGAGCAAAGCTATGGCTATTTGCTTCAATATTTATAAATATTGGCTTGTTATCATTTTTCAAATATGCAGATTTTATAATTTCAAACATAAATAGTGTTTTTGGCAGTAGTATTCCACTATTATATTTGCCTTTGCCAATAGGAATATCTTTTTATACCTTTCAAACAATGTCCTACTCAATAGATGTTTACAGAGGTGAAGCAGAGATTCAAGAGGATATTATTTCTTTTGGCAGCTATGTAACACTTTTCCCACAACTAATAGCAGGACCTATAGTAAGATACATGACTATTGCAAAGGAACTAAAAGATAGAACCATTAACTCGGAAAAGTTCAGTTACGGAATCACAAGGTTTATAATTGGACTAGGTAAAAAGGTCCTCATAGCAAATAATGTGGGGTTGATATGGGAAAGCATATCTAAGATGGAAATAAGCTCCTTACCTATTATGGCGGCTTGGCTAGGGATTATAGCCTATGCTTTTCAAATTTATTTTGATTTTTCAGCTTATTCTGATATGGCAATAGGATTAGGAAAAATGTTTGGATTTAATTTTCTAGAAAATTTTGATTATCCATATATGTCTAATTCAATTACAGAGTTTTGGAGAAGGTGGCATATTTCATTAGGAACTTGGTTTAAGGAATATGTATATATTCCTTTAGGAGGCAACAAGAAGGGCTTATTAAAACAGCTTAGAAATATAACGGTTGTGTGGCTACTAACAGGTATTTGGCATGGAGCAAGCTGGAACTTTGTTGTTTGGGGCTTGTATTTTGGAATAATACTAATCTTAGAAAAAGCCTTTTTATTAAAAATTATAGAAAGAATTCCTACTATATTTAAAAGACTCTATACTATTGTATTAATACTAATATCATGGACAATTTTTGCACAGGACAATATAATTACAGGACTATCATATATCAAGGCCATGTTTAACACTGATAATATGATTATTAATGATACTACAATTTACATCTTATATACTAATATTATTCTCCTTTTAATAGCCATTATTGGCTCAACTAATTATCCAAAGAAATTATGGGAAAAGTATAGAAAACAATTTAAAAGCTTATGGATAATAGAAAATATTTATATTGTAGTGGTTTTGCTTTTATCAACAGCATACCTTGTTGACCAAAGCTATAACCCTTTCTTATACTTTAGATTTTAGGAGCGGGACATGAAAAATAAGATTAGAATCATAATAGTTAGTTTAATTGTAATTACTTTTTCAACTATAAACATCTTGATGCCTATTCAATCCTTTTCAAGTCAAGAAAATAGGTATCTTCAAAAAATACCAGATTTTAATGTCAAAAACATATTGTCTGGCAAATATTCTAGTGATTTTGAAAAATACACAACAGACCAATTTCCATATAGAGATTTTTGGATAAAAGTAAAGACAGGAACTGATTTAATAATGCTAAAAAAAGACAATGGCAGAGTGTATTTTGGGAAAGAAGAGCTTTTATTTGATGTTGATTCTGATTTTGACCAAGACCAATTTGCCAAAAACATGAGCTATATTAACAATTTTATTAGCAAAATCCATCAACTAAATAAGGATATAAAAGTTGGAGCAGTTTTAATTCCTTCTAAAGGAATAGTATATTCAGAATCATTGCCAGAATATGCACCCATAATTGATGAGTATAAAATAATGGAAGATATTATAAAGTCTCTTCCCGAGGATTTTTATGTAGTAGATTTAATAAAGGTCCTTAAGGAAAAATCTAATGAATACATTTACTATAGGACAGATCATCATTGGACTACAAAGGGTGCTTACTATGGCTACAAAGCTTTGTCTAATGCCTTAGGATATAAACCCTATTCTGAAAACAAATTTAAAATTGAAAAGGTTTCTGAAGATTTTCTAGGTACTATTTATAGAAAAGCAAACCTATATACAGGGAAACCAGATTCCATTTATAAATACACATTTCCTGAGGATGTACAATATAAAATTACTATAAATGAAAGCATGGAAACAGAAAGCTTATATGATGAGAGCTATCTTAATAAGACTGATAAATACTCATATTTCTTAGGTGGAGATTACGGAGTAGTAAATATAGAGACATCTATAAAAAATGGAAAATCCATAGTGATAATTAAGGATTCATATGCCAATAGTCTTTTGCCTTTTTTATCCTTACATTATGAAAAAATTGTTTTGATAGATACAAGATATTTTAGGGAAAGCATACCAGAATATATTAAAAATATAAATGTTGATGATATATTATTTGCTTTTAATATTCAAAATTTTTCTCAGTTTAAAACCTTCAATCTTCTAAATAGATAGAGATTCAATGGCATTATATAAAAAGACATACCCCTTTCTCATTTCAAGGGGTATGTCTTTTATATAATGTTTCCATTAGACCTTTTATAATCTACTAGCCGCTTCCTTATCAGCTATAATGACCACATCAGGATGAAGCTGAAGAATAGAGGCAGGTACTTTTGGAGTAATTGGGCCCTTAACAGTATCGTAAATAGCATCGGCCTTTTCTTCTCCACTAGCAAGCAGTACTATTTTCTTAGCTCTTAGAATAGAGCCTATTCCCATGCTAATGGCCCTTGTAGGCACCTCGTCTATAGAAGCAAAAAATCTAGAGTTAGCTTCAATAGTATCCTCATCTAGCTGTACAAGATGAGTGTTAAGTTGGAAGGAGTCACTAGGCTCATTGAAGCCTATATGTCCATTTCTACCTATACCAAGCAATTGAAGATCTATTCCGCCAGATTCTTTTATTTTTCTTTCATAATCAGCACATTCTCTCTCGATATTCTCACACATTCCGTCAGGTATATGAACATTGTCCTCATCAATATCTACATGATTGAATAAGTTCATATACATATAATAGTTGTAGCTTTGATTGTTGTTTTTTGAAAGTCCATAGTATTCGTCTAAGTTAAAGGAAGTTATCTCAGAAAAGCTAATTATACCTATTTTATAAAGACGGACTAACTCCTCATATGTGCCTAAGGGAGTACTACCAGTAGCTAAACCTAAAACACTATTAGGCTTAAGCACCATTTGGCTTGCAATAATATTGGCAGCCTTATTTTTCATTTCATTATAGTCATTTACAACTAGTATTCTCACAAAATACGCCTCCCAAAATGGTCGTTAATTCATTACAACTAATATATTACCCAGATTAGTTAAATTAAAAACAAGGATTTTATCTATTTATTTTCACCACAAGGCTTTTATCTATATATAGCATAATATCTCCTCTTAATGCAGGAGATTTAATATCAAAACCGGCTCCAAGGTCCATTTTAAGCTCCTTAGCCTTATCCACATAGTTATCAGGCCATGCTTTGTTTTTATCAATAGTACCTTCATATCCAAGTAGTCTAACTAAAACAGTTAAGATTTCGGCATGAGTTATATTGCCTTGAGGATCAAAGGTGCCATCGCCACGTCCTACAATAAGACCTTCCTTTACAGCAATATTCACATAACCTGCAGACCAACGTTCTTTTTTAACATCACTAAATATAGAATCCTGCTTATATTTATCTACTTCATTTTGCTTGTTCATTAATCTAACAACTATAGTAGCAAATTGCTCCCTAGTCAAATTACCCTCCAGGCCTAAGGACCCATCCTCAAATCCTGTAATTATTCCCATAGCAACTAATCTTTCTGCTGCTTCTAATTTTTGTGTATCTGTATTTTTAGCAAAAACCAGCCCACCAAAGGCTAATACAAACACTAAAACTAGAATAGTAGTTTTCTTTAGCATAATATAATCTCTCCCTAGTAATCAATTTGTTACAGTTTAATTATATCAAAGTTAACATGAGAATTTCATTTCATTTATATTACAAAATAGTTGTCTCCTAATATATAAATTAAAAGACTTCCATCTGAATGATAAATAATATAACAATTAAAAAGCCAGTGTCCTTTACCATCCTTTAAAGATTCACATATAATGCTGGTGATAGCTTCATCATCTATCCTTATAGCTGCTGTAGCAGTATTTAAATCAAATATGGTAATTTTACCTTTAGGCATAGTAACTTCATCGTCATATGGCTCCACATTATAATCCTTAGAATCTTTATCCTCTGGAATCTGTGGGGCAGTAGGAATCGGAGGAATATCTGGTATTATTGGCACTACAGGTACTTCGGGCTCCTCAATAATCCCAGGCTCTTCTGGTGCAACAGGCTCTTCACCATCTACAGGTTCTGTTGGGGCTTCTGGCTCTTCTTGCTCAGGAGGATTTTCAGGGTGTTCTGGGTCTTTATCCTTAGGATCCTCTGGTTCAGTAGGAATATCTTCTTCTGGTTCACTAGGCTCCGTAGGAGTTTTTGGATCATCTTCCTCTGGCACATCTGGTTCCTTAGGCTCCTCAGTTTCATCAGAACCACCCCCACCGTATCCTGGCGTAGAAGGAGTATCATTAAAGACAGTAAAAGCCTCATCACAAGCCCATCTATCACATACTATAGAATTCCTAATGGAAGGAGAAGGGCCATCAGGACTTCCCCACCAGTTATTATTAGCATCTAGCTTTGTATCATCATGAGTATAAATGATTACTCCACTAGAAGGGAATTTATTATATGAAAGCACAATATCACTAGAGGAATATGAGTCAATGAGAGCGTTGTTACCTACAAAATTATTATTACTTACATTTATCCTTCCATAGCTGTATTTTTCTATTTTAATACCTCTTTGTTCAAATATAGAATTAGATATATCTATATTTGCACCACTATTTTTAATAATTATAGAATCTCTCACAAAATTACAATTATTAAAAAGGATATTTCCGTTGACGGGAGTATTTAAAATAACTTTTGGTGATATACCATCAAAGATGCATTTATCAAAGCTGATATTTAAATTACTGCTATTAGCTGGGGAATTAATTATAATGGGTTGTCCATATTTAAGATATATGTTCTTAAGAGAAAGGTTAGAGGTGTTGCTTTCTATTAGCTTTTTAGATGTGACCGATTGAATATATAGGTTTTCTATTTGGAGTGAATAGGGTTCCTTTACCATTATAAATGGAATATTGTTCTCTAGCTTGCAAGTAATCCTAGGTATATTGCTGCCAGAGGGAATACCTATTATTTTAATATTTTTATTCACAACAATATCCTCAAAATAATAAGACTGATGATAGTATTTAACATAAATAGTACCACCATCATTCACAGCATTTAGGCCATCTTTTAAAGTTTTATAATCGCCAACATAAGGACTTACATAAACCACATCCTTACCACCTGATGCAGAATAACTCACATCATTAGAAGTAAAATTTAAGACTAGGATATAAAAAACTGATATTATAAGTAAAATAAATATTTTCCTTAAACCTGCCAATTTCACTTAAATACCCCCATTTATAATATATTAATATCCTGTGTGACTCTTCTTGTTTTTTACTTGATATCTATAGACTACCAAAAATTCAGACTATTTTGAACACTTTGTCGAAGAAAAGTTTAAAAAATAACAAAGAATTTTTAGGCTTTTGGTATTGCAGGAAAAAAGAATAATATGTTGAATAATAAAAGAATACAGCGAAAATGATTAGCTCTTAGTTGTTAGTTCTTAGTTTCTAGCTCTTAGCTAACAACTAACAACTATTGTAATCATATTGTAATTTAACTGTAAGACTTATTTTGTCGATAATATACATAGGATATATTTCTAGGAGGGAAAATTTATGAAAAGATTTTTATCTATATTTTTGTCAATTATGATGCTAATTACATTTATTCCTATAGATAGTTTAACAGCATTTGCAGCAGATGATGTAATAATCACTGGGCTAGAACCTAACAAGGTTTCAGCTAATAATGGTGGTGTTGTAAAGATAATAGGTAGTGGATTTGGAACTAAAAAATCAGATATAGCAGTAAAGGTTTTTGTTGGTGGAGTTTTAAAGCCAATAGGTCCTGACATGATATTATCGGTAAATAACACACAAATAAGCGTAATGGTTCCAGATAATGGTGGCAATTCAGGAAAGGCACAGCTAATAGTAGATAGGACAGATGTAGGTTCAGACATAGCGGGATTTGATTATGTGCCAGACCCAGAAATAACAAAAATAGTAACTAATACAGAAGTAACCATAAATAGAAATGCTAATGGAAATATTATCCAAAATCCTGATGGAACAACAGGCACAAAGGCAACCTTTCTCGAAATATTTGGCAATAACATAAATCTTTCAGGAGCAAACGAAATAGAAAGTGGAGTAGACCTACAGGGAGAATACACAACACAAGGAACAGTAGTAGAACAAAGACCTGGATATATAAAAGTAAAGCTTCCAGAAAATTTTGAGTTCAACAAGGAATATGAAATAACTATACGGAACAAATATGGTGGAGAAGCAAGATATCCTAAAAATCCAGCAGATCCAAAACCAAATATAAATCTTGCAAAGCACGACATAACTCAGCTCTCAACCTTAAGGGTAAACATAGGAGATAAGCTAGGCATACAAGGAACTAAATTTCCTGAATGGGATACAAATACATCGCTTAATAACCTAAAGGTCTATATAGTCAATCCTAGTGGCGAAAATGAAGCTAGTATATTTACTGGCACTACTCCAAGCGAGGGGCAAATAGATATAGAAGTACCACAGGTAACTACATCAGGCTATCAAAAAATAAAGGTAGTAGATACTTCAAACTCCTTAAACCATACAGCAGTTACATTTATAGATAGACTTCAAGTATTGCCGACACCAGGCTACTTTGAAGTAAAAGCAGTATCACCAAATGCAGGACCTAAAAATGGAGGTACAGAGGTAAGATTAATAGGTACAGGTCTTAACCCAGGTATGAAAATTAAATTTGGGGATAGATATGCAACAGGAGTGGAGCTAGATACGGAAATGTCAGTAGGGAATACTACAGTTCTCAAGGCAATAACACCATCATCTAATACAATAGGGCCAGTTACAGTAACCGTAGAGAACCCTATAGATAATGGCATGAGGCAGTTTCAAGGTCTATTTAGATACACAGAAGTAGAAAACTCCTTGGTGCTCATAGATTTAAATCCGACAGAAGGCTTTGAATCAGGAGGGGAAAGAGTAACACTTACAGGGCTTAATTTTCAAAGGACTATAAAAGACAATACAGGCAAAACAGTATCAGAAGAAGATAGTTTTACTATATTAGATGAACCAAGAAAAAATGGAGAGATTGAAAAAAACAGAGTTTTACAACTTAAAAAAGATACTGTAAAAAGCTTTATAGTTCCAGGTACAAACAATACAACAGATGTAGAAAGAATCCGTGAAATAAGAGTTTACTTTGGAGGAGAAAAAGCAGAGATATTACCCATAAAAGTAGATGATGGTAGTTTTGTAGCCACAAATATAAACCCAGATACAGGCCAGCAGGGTATGATAGTATTAACACCGCAAATTGCACTAGATCCAAGAACAAACACACCAGTAGACGTAGTTATTGAGATAATTACAAAATATAAAGGCATTAAATCTGGTGATGAGTACGAGGGCAAAATAGTAGATGGATTTACAGAAAAAGCCATATCATCTAGAAAATACATCTACAAGCCAGTACCAAGTGCACCAGAGCTAGAAGTAGTACACAATGAAAAATTCGAAGGTATACCACTCATAGACGATAAAACTCCTATGGCAAAGGGACCAGCAGGAAGCACAGTTTATATTTATGGTCTGGATTTTAGACCAGACGCCAAGGTATACTTTTTCAAAGAAACAAACAAGCCATTAAATGAGTATTTAGTAGCCAGAAATCAAGGACAGGTTATATCTGTAAGCACACTTGATTATCAGGTCAAGGGAAAGATGGCATATAGAATAGAAGTAGTAGCACCAGATATTAAGGAGCTAGGAGCCACTACAGTACTTGTTCAAAATGGAGACAAGGGTAGAACTAAAACCTTAAACGAATATTTAGCTGAAGGTGGACATAATGAGGATGAAACAAGAGTCAGACAGTTTGACTATATGAGTACTCCAGTAATAAAAGAGATAACACCAGAATTTGGTTCAACAAATACGGCGGGGAAAAATCCTCATCATCCAGTAGCTATGATAAATGGAGACATGTTTTTAGTAGATAATAAAGAGGACATCAGCGGACAGACTCAAGTCATTTACCCTACAATATATGCAGTACCTAGATCAGTTCTTACTCAAGAATTATTAGCAGATCTAGGCTCATACGAAAAATATAAGGCAAAAACTCTTGAGGTCACGGCAGAAAAAAGCGGAAAGCTAATCACCTTAGACGGAGTAAAAGATAGAGTAGGTACAAAAATTTCAGTAAGGCTTCCATCAGTAGAGCCTAGTGAAAAAGGATACAGAGATATAATCATCATAAATCCTGATGGCGGAGTAGCTAGAGCAACAGATGCCTTTGAATACATGGAACCTAAAAAACAGCCAGAGATAATATCTGTATCTCCAGACAAAGGAAGTGTAGATGGAGGACAAAAGGTAGTCATCACAGGTAAAAACCTTGACTATGATATAAGAGAAATACTCCTTACAGTTACCATAGGTGGCGAAATAGCAAAGATAGATAAAGTAGAGAGAGCAGCCTCAGGTGGAGATGTTGTCCATATTATCATTACAACTCCAAAGGGCACAGAAGGAGAAAAAATCCTCCAGGTCCTTAACAATAGAGATGGAGGAACAGGTGAAAGCACTTATACCTACACCAGAGTATCTACTAATCCTAAGATAACCACCATAGCACCTAAGCACGGAGGAGCATATACACAGGTCATCATAAAAGGAGACGACTTTGTATTGCCAAATCTTAGTGCTACAGATAGATACGAAAGAATGGGGACAAGAGTATTATTTAATGAGCATGAGCTTAATTTAATTACTACCTCAAAAGAGCTTAAGGATGGTAGTACAGTAACCTCAAGGGTTTATGTAGCAGACAAGAATACAATAATACTAACATTACCAGAGAATTTACCCTTAGGCTTAAAGGATGTAACCATAATTAACCCAGATACTACAAGAGTTACAGTAAAAAACGGATTTACATATCTAAGTCCTATTAGTGAGCCTAAAATAGATTCCATAATCCCAAATGAAGGAACTAGAGACGGAGGTACAAAGGTAGTCATCATAGGAGAGGATTTTAGAGAAAATAATATAGAAGTTTATTTTGGAGAGAAAAAAGGTATAGTTGAAAGGGTGCTAGAAGAGGAAGGACAAAAATATAAGCTTCTAGTCACTACACCAAGCTACACTGTAGATGAGAAAATAACAGACAGAGTAAAGGTACCAGTGACAGTAATCAATAGCGATGGAGGCTCTGCTACGATACAAGATGGATTTACCTTTAGAGTACCAGGCAGCTTCCCTAAAATATCAGGGTTAGATCCAAAAGAAGGCTCCACAGCAGGCTACCAAACTGTAGTTATAAGTGGAGATGATTTTAGATTTGATGACGTAAATGAAAATGGCAAGCCAGACCCAGGAGAAGCCCTTCCAAAGGTATATTTTGGATGGGAAGAGGCAGTAGATGTTCAGTATTCAAGCTATGGAACTCTTATAGTAAAGACACCACCTGGAGAAAAGGAAGGGGCAGTAGATGTTACAGTTACTAACCCAGACGCTGGTACAGTAGTTCTCAAAAATGGATTTACCTACAGAATGTCTAAGCCAACCATAACAAGTATTACACCAGATACTGTAACTAAATTTGGCGGTACAGAAGTAACCATTGTTGGAGCTGGATTTATAGAAGGCAAAGGAGTAGGAGACCAAACAGGAGAGACACCATTAGACCCAGGAGATATTACAACTCCTATTTATGGAGTAGATATAGACGTAGAGGTTATCCTAGGAAACGAAGAAGCTAGTTCTAGAATTACAGGAGGACATGGAGAAGTTATTATAGGAGATTTAAGAGTAACCTATGACAATAGAGATGCATCAAATCCAAATCTAGTAACAGTAAAATATAAAAACGAAGCTGAAAAAACATTTAAGCTAAAGCCAAGACAATCTAGAATCATAATATTACAAACAGGAGATGGAACTAAGGGTACAGAGGGTGTAAAAATAGCCTTAAAGGACAACACACTAATAGTCACTAGAAGATTAGCACCAGCAGTTAAATATGTAGATTCAAATACTTTGGTAATGACTACACCTGCTATGGATAACATAGGTACACAAAGCGTAAGGATAGTCAATAGGGATGGTGGAACAGCAAAGGGCAGCATAATCATAAAGCATCCTGACTCTAAGCCAGAGATTACAAACATAGATCCTAAAAGAGAAGTGTTTAAAGCAGATGGCTCAAATGAAGTAGACTATTATGCAATAGAATCCACCATAGATGGAGGTATTACCTTTACTATAGAAGGTAAGGACTTTAGAAAAGGTGTTAGGGTTATGATAGGGAGCCAAGAAGCAGAGATAATCTCAAAGAACAATGAAGAGACTAAGCTTATAGTCCGTGCACCAAAAGGCAGAGAGATAGATATAAACAAGCCTTTAAGGATAATAGTCATCAACGAAGACGGAGAAAGTGCTGACTCTGCACTATCAAAGATTGGAGAAGCAAAGGTACCAGCGTACTATATATATAGGGCAAAGGAAAGTAGTCCTACTATAGAAAGTGTTATACCGAACAGAGGAAGTGCAGCAGGTGGAGAAGAAATAAGGATATTAGGTAATGATTTTAGAATAGAGAATATTACAGTTCGTATAGGAGCTAGAGAAGCCACAGTAGTAATAAAAGAATCATCCTATAAAGAGCTAGTAATCATTACACCACCTAGTGATATATTAGGCCCAGTAGATGTATTTATAAGAAACGAAGGAGCATTAGGAGAGGTTATATTAGTTAATGGATTTACCTATTACTCAGTACCTACTATTACTAGCGTGACACCAAATCAAGTTCATAACACAGGAGGGCAAAAGGTAACCATAAGAGGAAATAACTTTTTACCAGGAGTAAAGGTATATATAGGAGACACTCCAGCTACGGGAGTAGAGCTAATAAATGAGCAGACATTAGAAATCATCACACCGCCAGGTGAGCTAGGACCAAAGGATGTAAGGATAGAAAATACAGACGGAGGAAAATACACGCTGGAAAATGGAATTACATATATACTACCATTACCAGAAGGTCCTACAGGCTTTGTAGCCTATCCTGGCCACGAAAGGTCAATTACTCTAAGATGGAACCAAACACCTGGCGCAGATAGATTCAAGATATTTGGCTCCACAAGATCTGGAGGAGAATATGAGTTTATAGGAGAGACTACAGAACTAGAATACATCATAAAAGACCTAAAGCCAGATACTAGATACTACTTTAGGCTATGGGCTATAAATAAATATGGAGAGTCAATAGATTATGACTATGCTTCGACTACTACCCTAAAGACTAGAAACGATGATGGTAGTGATAAATATGACCAAAAAGAAACTACAGAAACAGTTGTAAACTATTCAAACGGGTTGATTACAGTAGACCTGCCTAGCCAATACAGTAGCAGACAATATACAGTAGATCTTACAGACAATAAATACAGCAAATACGATAAAATAAAGGTAGTAGTACCATTGTCAGCAATTAGCTATAGTAGTGGAGGAGCCTATATAAATACAAATGATATTTCACTATATATACCAATGTACAATCTAATGTATAGCACCTACTACACTGCAGCAAGGAATGAAAAAGATGCAAACGTAATAATAACAGTATCAAAGCTAGATAGCACAGAAAAAGCAAGGCTGACAAAGGGCTTAACTAGAAAAGAAAAAGCTAAATCGGATGCCTATGAAGTAGACATAGCATTGCAAAAACAAAGAGAAACAAATGCTATCAAGATAACAGGTGGCATAAGCTTAAGCTTAACATTAGAAAAGGCAAGTATGAAAAAGGACAATCTTTACCTAGGAAGGTATAACTCAAGGGATAATAAGCTTGAAAAAGCATCAACTAGCATAACAGAAGCCTATGATTATAACAAACTATATTCTATATACAATATAGCAGCCTCTATTGAGGAAAATGGGAAGTTCATAGTAATATACAAGGAATAGAGGTGGGAAGATGAAAAAATATCCTTTCAAGAAAAACATAAAGGGGACATTGGCTTTAAAAGCCTGTCCCCTAGCTTTAATATTCGCGATAGTATTTACTATTGTATTTGGGAATACAGCCCTAGGACAAAGCTACGAGGATATTCCTCAGCTTCAAGGCATACAAAGCTATAAAGCACTTTATGATAATATTAGCTTTACAGACACAAAAAACCATTGGGGAGAGGACTCTATAAATAGAGCCAGTGCCTTATCTATTACAAGAGGCTTGGGTGAAAAGAGATTTAATCCTAATGGCACCATATCAAGAGAAGAAGCAATAGCCATTATTATACGCCTCATGGGAATGGAATCGGATGCACAGCTACTAGGCCAGTCTATGATAGATAATAGAGATACAGGTGGAGCTAAGATACTCCAGACAGGAGATTATTGGGGAGACGGATATATCAGACTAGCATCCAATCTAGGAATAATAACTCCAGATGAAAAAAGAGTAATAGAGACATTAACAGAAAGAGAAAGAACTACTCTAGAAGATAATCTAAGCAATAGAATGTCAGCCTATGAGGATAATGAAAGCTATACAGCGGCACAGATAAACAACATAAGAAATCAACTAAGAACTAAGCTAGAAAAATCATATACATGGAAAAAGCCTGTTTCAAGAGAGCAGGTAGCAGTATGGGTAGCAAGGGCAGAAGGACTAGTACCTATAACAGGGACAGCACAACAGATGATATATAATCTAAAGGATTGGAACGACATAAAAACTGAAAATCTTCCATTGATAGAAGGGATACTTCAAAAAGGCCTTATGAAGGGAACTGACCAAGGAAGATTTTTACCAAAGGATTCATTAACAAGGGCTCAAATGACTACAATAATAGACAATCTACACATAGGAGGCCTTGAAAGACAGGGCTACAACATAAAAACAGGAATAGTAGACAGGATAGATAAATCCACCCAGTCCATGGACGGAGCTACAAACCTTAGAACAGTATTTTTAGTAAAAAATGATGATGGTACATTTTCCGCATTGATAGCTCAAGAGTCCAACAAAGAAGAAAACTCAAGGGGATTTATAGCATATAAGGATAGAAAGCTAGGCTTTCCATCAGCAATATCCGAAAAGGACTATATAAGATACTACATTAACCCACAAGGAGAGGTAGTGCTTGTAGAAACCCTTTCCAATACCAGCATTGAAGTGGAAGGCTACTTACAGGACATAAATCATAGCAAGGACACTATAACCATAAAGGATTATTATGATAGAAGCCATAGCTTCAAAATTGCCAGTGGAGCAAATGTTACGGTAAACGGATTATATGCAAAGCTTGAAGACCTTTTATATGGTCAGGAGCTAACCTTAAAAATAGCCAATGGAAATGTAGTCTATATAGATGGTTATATAGATACTGGGGAAGAAGGCTACATCCATCCAGGAGAAAGAATAGTCATAGGAAAGGTCCTATATATAGATAGACAAAATGGCAAGATCACTCTTCTGGAGGATAATAAGCAGGGAGAATATGTAATAGATTCTTTTACTCCAGTAATTAAAAACAATTCAAATGTAGGGATAAACAGCATAAGAGAAGGAGACCTTATTAGACTAGAATTTGATGAGTATAATGGGAGTATGCCTATAAAGGCATATATAGCATATCCAGATAGGCAATTAGCCAATCTCTATAAGGCACAGATAGTAGGCTATAACCCTACTAGAAACGAAATAATCCTAGAAAAGCTCTCATACTATGACAATACTCAGTGGAAAAACAGTTCGCAGGATACAAAACTCCCACTAAGCAGTGACTCAAGCATATATATAAATGGTAGAAATATATCAAAGGAGCTTTTAAAGAGCTACTTAGGCAGAGAGGCATATATAGCCACAAATGACAATTTTGGAAAAGAAGAAGCTATGAAGGTAGTATTTAAAACAGGCTACGAAAACAAATACTACAACTCTATACAAGAAATAGCCTTTGGAGAAGGTAAGCTTAAAGTAGATTATAACGAAATGTACTTTGATGAAAGTACTATAATAATAAAAGATGGTAGACTTATACACCCATATAACCTAAAGACAGATGACAATGTATTTGTCATATCACATGGCACAGGAACACACACAGCTTCACTTATTTCCATAGAAGGCATATCAGTAGATACTGGCTTAGTAGTATATAGAGGTAGAATAGATGATATCATGCAATACGGTCTAGAGCTTTATGGCATAGATATTATAGAAGGCACAGAGAAATACACCACAAGACGTAAAACCTTTAACATAAGCGAGGATACTAAAATCATAGATACAAGAGACGATGAAGTATTAGAAGTAACAGTAGAAGCATTTACAAACAGTAGATTCCTCAAGGACAGATACAGATGGGATGAGGAAAACTATATAAGAGAATATGCATATGCAGTAGCCTATGGAGATATGGTACTAGCCATAGATATTATAGACAGAGACAAAGAAGGGCAAGTTATATCTGGAGCAAATATAAAAGATATAGATAGAATGGATGAAATCATCACTCTAAAAGACATAAGAGATTGGAATGATTTTAGAGAAAGCTGGAACATAAATAGGGCAGAGATAAACCTAGATGTAAGCGAAGCAATATTCATTAAAAATGGAAGACCTGCCACACTTAATGATATCCGAACCAGTGACAGTCTATATATTATAAGAAGAAACGACTTTGGGTATATAGTCATATGTAGATAACAAAAGGAGGCTGAAAATGAAAAAAATCCTATCCCTTGTAATCATACTAGCATTAGTATTCACAGCTATGCCTAACTATGCAATTCTAAACAACGCAGGCTTTGAAGGAGGCATACACAAAAACGAGAGAAATACTCAAAAAACTAAGGAGTATAAAGAAATGCTCTTTATAACAGGTACGCCAACACTACTTCAAGGCACTGTGGAAATAAAGGAGTCAGAAAAAAAGCTTACCTATAACTATAAGCTTTCAAGTAAAGACGGTAAAATATCAATGACTAGAAACATAGACCTAGAAAGAATAATTGATGACAATACCTATCATAGACAAAGAGTAGAAGTAAATAACATCACAAAATTCAAGGAAACCATAACTGTAAATGATGAAGATGGGAAAAAAACTTATGCCCTAACAAACTACCTGCTCCACAACTCAACCATAGGTGACAATCAGCCAGTAGCTACATATTATCAAGGAGGCTGGGGAGGCTCAAAGGAATACACCATAAATAAAACAGAAGGCAAGGTAATAGAAGAAATAACAGGAGATATTTATGGATATGATCACTATTGGGGAGGCACAGAAACTCAAAAAATCCACAAGGATATTACATTTATAACAGAAGACGAAAACTACAAAGAGATCAAACAATATGGCTATGTAGACATAGATGTATCCTTCAATAGAACAAAAAAAATGGAGTACTTCGATAATCTTCCATATCAAACAAGCTTTGACGGAGGATATACATTAACAGAGCAGGATGAAACAGTGATGAAATACTCATATACGCTACCTATCCTAAGCTCAAACAAGGCGGCAAGCAATCGCAAAAACATAGGAAGTGGAATAGAACGCTTTGAAACACTTCCGACACAGCAGAAGCTTTTCATACCTAAATTTGAAGACATAAAAGGCAATTGGGCAGAATGGGACATTAAAAGATTAGCAGGACTTCAAGTAATAGATGGGACACAGAGGTATTTTGGACCAAATCTTAATATGAAAAGAACAGACTTTGCAAAGTGGATAGTTTTAGCAATGGATTTAGCAGGAGAAGAGGAGCAGACAAGCAGAAGAACATCAAGAACACAAGAAGAAAAGCCTAATCTTTTTGCTGATATTTCAGGAGAATATCCTGACTACAAATATATCAAAGCAGTAAAAGAAAAGGAGATAATGAGTGGAGTAGGAGATAACAAATTTGCACCAGAGGGCAATCTAACAAGAGCAGAAGCCATAACCATAGTTATCAGAGCCTTAGGTCTAGAGAGACTAGCACCTAATCCACCATTTAGGACAAGGTTCATAGATGATAATCAAATACCACTTTGGGCAAAAAAAGCTATCTATGTAGCAGATCAAGTCGGTATAGCAAAAGGAAGCACAGACGGATACATACATCCAAATGAGCCAATGACAAAAGCAGAGGCTGCAGCTTTTATTAACAGATTCATAACCTATCTTCAAGAAAACATGAAAATAGATCATAGAGAAAATATAATAAACTATTAAAAAACGAAGAGTTTAGGACAAGCCTAAACTCTTTATTTTACTCTTTTTAAATCTCTAGAAAGCTCAATTATTTTATTTTCATTAAGGGCAGTTTTTGCAGTGAGGCTGTTAACATCAATTTTAAGCTGGTCCATATCGAACTGTAGTTTTTCTATGCTTTTTCTATTCATTTGAATTTCAGCTTTCAGCTCTTCTTTAACCTCTTGGATTTCAGTTCTTAATTCCTTCCTAACACCTTGAATCTCTTCTTTTAACTCAGCCCTAACCTCTTGGATTTCAGCCTTTAACTCAGCCCTAACCTCTTGGATTTCAGCCTTTAACTCAGCTTTAACCTCTTGGATTTCAGCTTTTAACTCAGCCCTAACCTCTTGGATTTCAGTTCTTAACTCTTTTCTTACGTCTTGAATTTCATCCCTTAATTCCTTTTTAGTGCCTTGCAGCTCAATATAAATTTTTTCAAGCAAGTCAAACATTTTTTCCTCATTATTCACCCTATTCACCTCCTATATCCTTCCGTTCCATTTCTTAAATATATTCTACCATATAAGTATTTAATGTAAACAAAAAAACCACATTAAATTTGTAATATTAATGAAATATTACTTCATCCATCCAGTGATATAATATATACTAAGGAGGTATATATTATGAAAAGAAGAAAATCATTATGGATTATACTATCTATAGCCTTATTCTTAAGTACAGTAACAGCCTTTGCAGATATTAAAGTAGACTTAAAGGGGCATTGGGTAGAGAGGGTCATAGATAAAAGTATAGTAGAAGCTCACTTTAAATACTTAATCAAGGATAGCACAATATCATTTAACCCTGATTTTAAAATAGACAAGAAGAACTTTATGCTTTCACTTTATACCATGATAAGCACAGATAAAGACAGTAGTACAGAAAAACTAAATGATAAGGCACATACAGAAAAAGTAGGAAAATATCTTATAACTAAAAAAATACTAGAAGGAGACTCTAGCTTAGAAGGTAAGCTAACTAGAAAAGAAGCAGTCAAGTATATGATAAAAACATTAGAGCTTTCTAAGGAGATACAGTTAACAGATACAAACTACACACCATATAAGGACATACTAGGATTAGATGATACATACAAAAGATACATATTAAAGGCAAATATGATTGGTTTAATCAAAGGCTATGGAGATAGTAGCTTTAGACCAGAAGAAGATATAAGCATATCTGAAACTATTGTACTGCTACAAGAACTTAAAAAGCAAATTGAAGAGAGCACAAGTATACCCTATAAAATAGTAGAGGAAAAAACTCAAAAGGATACCATCAGTACAAAAGAAAAAGGGGACAAAGTACTAGTAACAATTTCAAAAGAATTTCCTACATCAGGCTATAATATGGGTATAAAAAGAGTAGAAAAATATGCAGAAGGTAAATATAGAGTTCACCTAGATATTAAAGCACCAGAACCAAACAGAGTAGTACTTCAAGTAATCACACAAATAAGAGCAACCATAGAAATAGATAAAAAATCCCTAGACAAAAAATACACCTTTGAAATAGCACAGTAGAAAGCAGTTGTTGGTTGTTAGTTCTTAGATCTTAGCTAACAACTAACAACCAACAACTAATACTCGAAAGGAGCACAACATGAACATAAAAAACATCTCTAAAAAATTCTTACCTATTATATTAGCATTTACATTAATCATAGCTTCACCTAGTACATTAGCTTTAGGTGAGGTAGAGCAGCCACAACAAATGGAACAAGCAGAACAGCAAGAATATAACGTAAAAGAAGCCTTAACATTCCTCGAAAATCTAATAAAGTTTGTAAAACTCAACTATGCATATGAGGTAACAGAAGAGCAGCTTGTAGAAGGAGCCATAAAAGGAGCACTTTCAGTCTTAGATGGCTACAGCAGCTATTACACAGAAAATGAATTCAAGGAGCTTAACGAAACCCTATCAGGTGAATTTGGAGGCATAGGCGTTCATATAACAGAAAAAGATGGATACATTCTAGTAGTTTCACCAATAAAAGGCACTCCAGGCTTTAAAGCAGGTATATTACCAGAGGATCTTATAGTGACAGTGGATGATGTAGATATTAAAGGCTTCACTACTCAAAAAGCGGCCAGCCTTATAAGAGGAGAGCCAGGAACTACAGTAAAGCTAGGTATAAGGAGAAATGGAGAAGACAAGCTTTTGTATTTTAACCTAACAAGAGCAATCATAGAAATAAATCCAGTAGAATATGAAATCTTAAAGAACAACATAGGCTACATAAAAATAACAGAATTTAATGACCATGCACTAGAAAATGTAATAAAGGTACTAGGAGAGTTCGACAATAACAAGGTTAAAAAAGTAATATTTGATCTCAGAAACAATCCTGGTGGTGGTTTAAATGAAGTATTAAACATACTTAGATTTTTGATTCCAGAAGGACCACTAGTACACATAAGAGATGCCAATGAAAATATCAGAACCTATAATTCTTATTTAGATGCGCCTAAATATAAACTAGCAGTATTAGTCAATGGAGGTAGTGCTAGTGCATCTGAAATATTTGCAGGGGCTGTACAGGACAGAGGGGTAGGTACTATAATAGGAACCAAAACCTTTGGAAAAGGAACAGTTCAAACAGTACTCACTCTAGTAAATGGTGGAGGATTAAAACTAACTACAGCAGAATACCTTACACCAAACAAAAACCCTGTTAACAATGTAGGTATAGAACCAGACATAATAGTCGAAAATACAACAGAAGAAGACCTACAGCTAAAAAAAGCCATAAAAATACTTAAAGAACAGTAGTTAAACAGTAGTTAAACAGTAGTTAAACAGTAGTTAAACAGTAGTTAAACAGTAGTTAAACTATCGTTAAACTATCGTTAAACTATCGTTAAACTATCGTTAAACTATCGTTAAACTATCGTTAAACTATCGTTCTACCATTGACACATACATTCGCTTATTATAAAATACAATAGTTATTTAAACCGTAGAGGCACCTATAGTCGCTCAAGCAAATCGTAGGGGCGCACCTCTGGTAGCCTGCAAACAAAGGAGGTCAAACCACACATGTCCACCAAATATATTTTCGTAACAGGAGGAGTAGTCTCATCACTAGGAAAAGGAATAACGGCAGCAGCCCTAGGACAACTACTAAAAGCAAGAGGAGTAAAAGTAACCATACAAAAATTTGATCCATATATAAACGTGGACCCAGGCACTATGAGTCCATACCAGCATGGAGAAGTATTCGTAACAGACGATGGAGCAGAAACAGACTTAGATTTAGGACATTATGAAAGATTCATCGACATCAATCTAGGCAAATATTCAAACGTAACTACAGGAAAAGTTTACTGGTCAGTGCTCAACAAAGAGAGAAAAGGCGAATACTTAGGGAGGACAGTACAAGTTATACCTCACATAACAAACGAAATAAAAGAAAGAGTATTCAGAGCAGCCAAAGAAAAAGACGTTGACGTAGTTATTACAGAAATAGGCGGTACAGTTGGAGACATAGAAAGCCTACCATTCCTTGAAGCCATTAGACAGATAAAATACGATATAGGCAAAGAAAATGTAATGTATATTCATGTTACATTAGTACCATATCTTTCAAAGGCAGGAGAGTTAAAAACAAAGCCTACACAGCATAGTGTAAAAGAGCTAATGAGCATAGGTATCCGTCCAGATGTACTAGTCTGTAGAACAGAGTACCCAATATCTCAAGAAATGAAAGACAAAATAGCCTTATTTTGTGACATGGATTCATCTCATGTAATACAAAACATAGATGCAGATACTCTATATGAAATCCCTATGCTACTAGAAGAAGAAGGATTGCCGCAGTTAGCTATAGAGCATTTGGGACTAGATTGTAGCCAGCCAGACCTTAAAGAATGGACAGATATGCTACAAAAAGTAAAGCATACAAAAGGAAAGGTCAACATATCCTTAGTAGGTAAATATGTAGAGTTAAAGGACGCATATCTTTCAGTAGCAGAAGCTCTTAGACATGCAGGCATAGCAAATGAAGTAGATATATGCATAGATTGGGTACAATCAGAAGACCTAACACAAGAAAACGTAAAAGAACAACTCCAAACAGCAGATGGTATTTTAGTCCCAGGTGGCTTTGGAGACAGAGGGATAGATGGAAAGCTACATGCAATTAAATACGCAAGAGAAAACAACATACCTTTCTTAGGCATATGCTTAGGTATGCAGCTTGCCGTAGTAGAATATGCACAGAATGTAGCAGGACTGAAAAATGCTCATAGCTCAGAGCTAGAGCCAGAAACTCCTTATCCAGTCATAGACCTAATGCCAGAACAAAGAGATATAGATAGCCTAGGGGGAACCATGAGACTAGGACTATATCCATGTAAGGTTGCAGAAGGCACAAAGGCTATGGAGGCCTATGGAGAAGAGCTTATATATGAAAGACATAGGCATAGATATGAGTTCAACAACGAGTTTAGAGATAGACTACTAGAGCAAGGACTAATTATAAGTGGATTGTCACCAGATGAAAGGCTAGTAGAGATTATAGAACTAAAGGACCATCCTTGGTTTGTAGCAGCACAGTTTCACCCAGAGTTTAAATCAAGACCAACTAGAAGTCATCCGCTATTTAGAGAGTTCATAAAGGCAGCAAAGTCAGATACTAACACTAGCTGTTAGTTCCTAGTTCTTAACTCTTAGCTCTTAGTTGTTAGTTCTTAGTTCTTAGCTAACAACTAACAACTAACAACTAACAACTAACAACTAAAAAACCAGCCACACAACTGTAAAGCAACTGTAACACAACTGTAATGTTATTTTAGAGAGTTCTGTTATATAATAGTTAATGTAATAAAGAGGTAGGGAATTGCCTATTATTACATTTTCATTACAAACATACTTGTCTCATTGACTGACAAATATGTTCGTGCTATAATTAGGGATAGAATGCAGGTGTTGTACATATTACCTGTTTCTACAAGTATAAGTCAGACTGGTTTCGGAAGGAATTACATTCTGACCTATAAGTTTCAAATTCCTTCAAAAGAAAAAAATAAAAATTATATTATAGGGAGGTTTTATTCAATGAAGAAGGTTTTATCATTAGTACTAGTACTTACATTAGTACTTGGTAGCTTCAGCTTCGCGTTCGCTGCACCAAGCGATGTAGTTGGTACAGACTACGAAGATGCTGTAGAGAGACTATCTCAATTAAAAGTACTAACAGGCTATCCAGATGGTACATTTAAACCAAATAACACAATAACAAGAGCAGAATTTGCTGCTGCAGTAGTTAGAGTAAAAGGCTTAGAGTCTGCTGCTTTAGCTGCACAAGGATCTACTGTATTTACAGACGTTCCAGCAGGAAACTGGGCTGCAGGATATGTAAATATAGCTTCTAAATTAGGTATTGTTAAGGGTATGGGAGACGGAACATTTGCTCCAAATAGTCCTGTAACTTACGAACAAGCAGTAACTATGGTTATGAGAGCATTAGGCTATGAAACAGCTGCAGAATCAAGAGGAGGATATCCATACGGATACCTAATCGTAGCTAACGAAAATGATTTACTTGATCAAGTAAAAGGCGTTCAAGGTCTTCCAGCAGTTAGAGGATTAGTAGCTCAATTACTTGACAATGCACTTGAAATCGAAATGATGGTTCAAGTTGGTACTGGAATAACTGGTCAACCTGTATGGGTTAAATCAGGTACACAAGGTACTACTGCAGTTACTTTGTTAGATGAGCTTGGATTTAAAAATGTTGAAGGTATGGTTACTATAGTTAATACAACAAAGAGTTCTATAAAAGTAGGCGATACTACTTTAACAGCTCCAGCTGGATTTGATTTCAATTTCTATGAAGGCTTGACTGTAAAAGCTTGGTATGCTTCAGGTAAAATAGTAGCATTATCTCAACAAAATGAAGCTAAATATGATGCTGTTATTTATTCGTCATCAGATGGAAAACTTAAGCTAGTGACAGAAAACGTAAAATATGACGTTGCAACTGGAGCAAATTTAAAACTTAATGGAACAACAGAAGTAAAAGCTAATTTTGATGATGTAGATTATGCAAAAATAGTACTTGATGAAGACGGAAACATTGCTTGGGCAAAAGGATATACATTTGATGGCAATATAGTAGTTAAAGATGTTAAAGATGATGTTGTCTATAGCTATAACAAAGATGAATTAGATGTAAATAAATACACATTAATTAGAGATGGCAAAACTGTAAAAGCAGAAGAATTAGATGATATGGATATCTTATTCTATAATGCATCACAAAAATTCGCTGTTGTAATCAATATAGAAGAAAGTGGCGAAATCGAAAGAGTTTACAGTGATGGATTTAAGTTTGATGGAGAAGTTTACGATTTATCTGCTAAATATCTTGACGGAAGCAAACTAGCAGGTTTAACGGCAACTGCATTAGATGCAATGAAGAAAGAAGGAACAGTGACTGTATACTTCGATTATAATGGAAACCCAGTACTTGTAGTAGGAGATACTGGAGCAGTTACAACTAATAGTTCATATGCTTTATTAGCAAGTCCACTTGCTAGATATGAAGGAAGAGGTTCAGCAGTATACTATACATTTGATGTATTAAATAGTGAAGGTAAAATAGTAAAATACGATTTAACGAAAGCATTTATTGAAGATTCAGCAAAATTTGTTGGTTTTGGAACTAACGATGGCTCAATCTCTAATCCTACTATAGGAACAAAACATGATGTTGTTATAGTTACACTTAATGCAAATGGGGCAGTGACAAAAGTTGAAAAATTAAGACAAACAAATATTTCAACTGCATTTAAAACTACTGCAACTTATGCTGAAGGTCTTAGATTACAATCAGATGCTACAGTATTCTGGACAAATAACGAATCAGCTGTTGCTGATTATACAGTAATGACATGGGCAAAAGCTGATGCTGAATTTAGCCAAGTTCAAGGTGGCAAATTGTATGAAGTAGATGGTAGAGTAGTAGCTATGTTTATAGACGCTACAAATGCAGACGCTAGTGATGCTACTGTTAAAGGTTTAATTACAGATGTTAAAAACCTTAGAGTAGGTGGCAAACAAGAAATAACAATGCAAATAAATGGAAAAGAAGAAGTATATTTGACATCATTAACTTTTGAAAAAGCTACAGTAGTTGGAACAGTATATGATGTTAAGGTTGGCAATAAGTCTGGTGAAATAGTAGCAGGAACAATGGCTACTAAAGTATCAGGAAAAATTGATACAAACGGAATAAGCTTAACAGATAGAACAATAAAAATTGGTGGAGTAACTTATGAGCTTGTATCAGATGCAGTAATTTACGTAGGAAATCCTACAGATGGATATGCTAAGAAAGCTTTAAGAGATCTATCTGACAAAGTTGGAACAGAAGATACTGTAACACTTTACTTTGATGGAACAAGTGGCAGATTTATCAAGTATGTTGTAAAATAGTAAGATTAAACGGGGCAGATTTCATGCCTAGCAATTAAGTAACTTAAAGACCTCAAGGCAAAGGAGAGATCCAAAGCCTTGAGGTTTTTCGGTTCTTTGTCAATAGTTGGGGTGGGATTATCTTTAATCCCGCCCCATTACTATGTTTTGATCTAATTGAATATAATGATGGAATTAGATAGAGTTATACATGTTCTAGGGTACACTTAATGAAAAATCAAGGGTAGGACACAGGGACAGGAACCTTGTCCAAATTAAAAATTGGTGACTAATTAAAGTATTGGAAACTTGTATGTTCATTTATATTGAATATGGTGATAAATTGATGGTATAATAAACATAGTTGATATATGGAGGGTATAGGGTTGAGTGAAAATGTAGTCATAACAAATGGACAATTATTTGAATTTATGACAAAGATGTATAGTGAAATGCAAGAAGGATTTAAACAAGTAAATTCAAAAGTAGATAGTATAGAAAATGAAGTTAAAAAGACAAATACTAAAATTGATCACGAGGTCATGCCTGAAATAGATGACTTATTTGATGGCTACATAGGTCTCTGGGACAGGAATCTTGTCCCAATTCTAAAAGTATATAATAACAATGAAGGAGGGTTTGGGGATGGATGATAAGGTTTTTAGTTTGTTAGAAAAGATGTATGTAGAGATACAAGATGTTAAGGGAGAATTGTCAGACGTCAAAGGAGAATTATCTAAAACTAATCAGTCTATAGTAAGACTTGAAGATAAAATGGATACAAACCATAAAGCTTTATTTGACGGATATAAACAAACCTATGAAAAGCTAGACACCCTTGAAAAGAAAGTAGATGAAATTGATAAAAAGGTTGAAAAACAAGATGTTGAAATAAGGGTAATCAAAGGGGTAAAATAAAGGATTAAGAAATAAACAGGATAAGGGTTGAGCATAGGGCTTGCCCATTTTTATTTTTTGCTCTATTTCTTTGCATATACATAGCTAAATTATATTAAAAACATATCAGAACTATTGAAGTAATAAACAAAAATCTTAGGTCTAACATAATAATACTTACCTTGATGATATACATATAATTGTGCTATAATCAAGTAAAATACATATAGATATATATCGTACAGTATAAGATTTCAAATAATATAGTTAACACATAAGGAGGAGTTTGTTATGAGGAGATTTATGTCATTTGTTTTAGCTGTTGTCATGCTTTTTTCTATAGGTGCTGTTGCTTATGCAGAGGGTAATAGTGTAAATGAGGTTAAAGAAAATAAAGAAATTGAATTAAGCTTAAAACAGGCTATAGAATATGCCTTAGAGCATAGTAGAGATGTAAAAATACAGGATTTAGATATGAAGAGAACAGAGCTGAAATATGAACAAGATAGAAGCGTTATAAGAGGACTTGATGGTATTGAAGATGTGTCTAGTATAAATTATGATTTAATACCAGATGGCCCTGACAAGCCAAGTTATGAAGATTTTAGAGAATCTCAAAAAAGTATTCCAACATATGAACTACATCTCTTAGAACTTGGTGTTCTAGACAGACAGTTAAAGCTTTCAAGACAAATATCCATATGGAATAAAGAAATAAAAGAAAATGAGATAAAATTCAATGTAGAAAAAGCTTATTTTGATTTGTTACAAAGTGAAAAGGATTTAGAAATAGCTAGAGAAGGTTTAGAGTTGGTAAATAGACAATATGAACAAAGCAAAAAAATGTACGAATTAGGTACTATTTCCCGTCAGCAGCTTTTATCAGTAGAGCTTGCTGTATCTCAAGCTCAATCAGGATTAGATATGGCAACAATGGGATATGAATTGCAAAAAATGAGCTTTAACAATACATTAGGTCTACCTTTAGATCAGAAAGTAAAGCTAACTGATAAGATAGAGTATAAAGAGCATGAGGAAATAAGCTTAGAGGAATCAATTCAAGCTGCTAAAGAAAACAGTGCAATGCTAAAGGTTTCTCAGGAAGGCTTTGAGTTATCTGAGCTTACATTTAAAGCTGTAAAAGCTAGACACTCTACTCCAAATCAATACAAATACAGAGAACAAGAAATCGCAGTAGAACAAGCAGCTAAAAACCTTGATATGGCTAAAAATGGTGTTGAAATGTCTGTAAGAGCTGCATATTATAGCTTAATTACAGCAGAGAAACAGATAAAGACCTATGAAAAGGCAGTAGAAAACGCACAAAAGGCATATGAGCTAACAGAGCTAAGCTATGAGCTAGGTCAAAATACTGCAAATGATGTTACAAAGGCTAGAATAGATTTAATGGATGCTAAGAAGAATCTTTCCAAGCAAATACATGCATATAACTTAGCATTGCTTGATTATAAATATAGTATAGGTTTAGGGAAAAACACAATATAAATAGTGATTAAGAAGAACCCTGGCGGAGTAAAATCCAAAGGGTTTTTTTATGTGGTGAAGGGGGTCATCTTAGCCATTTCTCACAGTCATATAAAAGGTATTCCTGAAATGTCTAACAAATGATATAATATAATTTGATTTCTATTAAATGGGAAAAATGATTCACGGATGATAGAATGTTTGAATTAATGAAAAAATGTAAGCTAAAATGCAGGAGATGAAGTCTTACATGGTAACTAAGCATGATGTTAAGAACGGAGTAATAAAGGGGGAAAACAAATATGACTAAAAAACTTATAAAAACATTAATAATTATTCTGCTTATGATTTCCAGTTTTAATGTTGCAATTTTTGCGGGAAGTTCTGAACCACAAGTAGTACAGGATATTAAAATTTTTAAAGATGGTATTGAGTTTAAAACCGATAAGCCAGTCTATATTTTTAATGGAAATACCTTAGTTCCTATGAGGGCAATATTTGAACAACTTGGGGCTGAAGTCACTTGGGATGCGGAAAAAAAAGCAATCACAGCAAGAACTGAAGACAAAAATATTGAATTATCTATCGATAGTAAAGCTGCAAAGGTAAATGATCAGGAACATTTACTATCAATTGCACCAAAGCTAATTAACAGTACTACATATGTACCATTAAGATTTATAGCGGAAAGCCTTATGTACGAGGTAGATTGGAATGGCGAAAATAAAATAATATCTATAATTAATACTCAGGATATAAAAGCTTTGAAACAGCTAAAGGTATATGAAAGCTCATCAAATTTTAAAGATGATTATATAAAAATGGAGATTGTAGATAATGAGAGAATTAGAGTTGAAGGGCGATCAGGTTTAGGCAAAACAAATTGGTCATTCATGGTTAAAAAATCAAATAATAATGATATTATTAGTGAATACCTAGATGTTAAATCTAATGGTTCATATGAAGGAACATTTAATTTAAGAAATAAGCTAAAGGATGGAGAATATTATGTAGATACCTACTTTAGTAAAGCTAGATATTCTACCTACTGGAGCTACTATTGGAATATACCATTAGAAAATAGGAACGGTGAAATATTTTTTTTAATCTCACCAGTGTATGAAAATAATTATGTGCAGTTTTTAAAGAATTCTGTTATTGAGACAAGTGAATATTTAGATTTAAGTATAATTAGAAATGAAAGCGAAAGAAACCAAATAGAGAGTTTGGCTAAGGAAATTACAAAAGGCACAAATTCCGAATATGAAAAACTTTTAAAGATAAATGATTGGGTTGCACAAAATATTTATTATGATTGGGATGCATATTTAACTGGCGGATATGTAGGAACTAGTCCCTATGAAACCTTGCAAAACAAAAGATCCGTATGTCAAGGGTATGCAGAATTGACTAATGCACTTATTAGATCAGTTGGGATACCTTCAAGAATAGTAGTAGGACATGCATTGGGGGGAAGTGCAGGTGGTGGTTATTGGGATGTTGTCGACCATACAAAATCGAATCACGCTTGGAATGAAGCTTTAATTGATGGTAGATGGATTATTCTAGATACAACATGGAATAGCAGGAACAAGTATCAGGATGGTTCTTTTGAAAATGGAGATATGATATACAGATATTTTGACCCAAGCTTAGAGGTGTTTTCCTATACACATAAGATTCTAAAGATAACCAAGTAAGGTCAAATTGGGAGTGGTGGGACACAGGGACAGGAACCTTGTCCCAATGTTTCTTTTGCCTTTAAGAAAGCCAAGATTTGGTTTATAATATTTTTGAGGTGATGAATATTTCTTAACAGTTCTTAGATATATACATCAAAATCCAGTAAAAGCAGGTATTACAAAAAGTGCTTCGGAGAGTAAATGGACAAGTTATAATGAGTATATTAAAGGAACAAATATGGTAGATATTGATTTCGGACTAGATTTATTTTCTGTGGATAGGCAAAAAGCTAAAGAATTATTTGATAAATATATGAATCAAAATAATAAAGACCAATGCCTAGATGATGAAGAAAAAATATGATTATCAGATAATGAAGTTAGGGACTATATTAATAAACTAGGTATTATAGACATTAATATATTAAAACAGTTGGATAGAGATAGAAGAGATGCTATTATAAGAAAATTAAAGGAAATAGAAGGAGTTACAGTAAGGCAACTTTCAAGAATTATTGGAATATCAAAAAGTGTTATTGATCGTGTTTAAATTAGAGAAAAAGAAACAGAACAAGAACCATGTTCTATTTCTCTAAAGCTAAAATATTGTTTTAAAGATACGAAGTAAATGATATACTAAAAGTATGTACTAATGAAGGAGGGTTTGGGGATGGATGATAAGGTTTTTAGTTTGCTAGAAAAGATGTATGCTGATTTAAGTGGGAAGATCGATAATATGGACAAAAAAATGCAAGGAATTAAGTCTGAAATGGTAACTAAGGATGATTTGATTAAAATTGAGCAAAAGTTGGTTGCGATGGAAGACAAAATGGATACAAACTACAAAACTTTATTTGACGGATATGAACAAACCTATGAAAAGCTAAATACCCTTGAAAAGAAAGTAGATGAAATTGATAAAAAGGTTGAAAAACAAGATGTTGAAATAAGGGTAATCAAAGGGGTAAAATAAAAGATTAAGAAATAAACAGGATAAGGGTTGAGCATAGGGCTTGCCCATTTTTATTTTTTGCTCTATTTCTTTGCATATACATAGCTAAATTATATTAAAAACATATCAGAACTGTTGAAGTAATAAACAAAAATCTTAGGTCTAACATAATAATACTATTTCTCGTCAGCAGCTTTTATCAGTAGAGCTTGCTGTATCTCAAGCTCAATCAGGATTAGATATGGCAACAAAGAAGAATCTTTCCAAGCAAACACATGCATATAACTTAGCATTGCTTGATTATAAATACAGCATAGGATTAGGTAAAAATACAATAAGTGGCGGTATGTAAAATGGATTGGACAAGGTAAATGCACCTTGTCCAATTTTATTGTAAAATTTTCTTAAACTTGTCCATATTAATAGTTGGGTCTATTATGAAACGAGGGAGCTGTAGCTTGTCGCTATTTTTAGATACATATCCTCTCTTTATAGTAAATCCCATTTTATATCCTAATTCTTTTAAATATTCAAGAGTGCTGTCATTATATTTGCCAAAGGGATAGGCTATGTAATCGGTATTAAACAGTTTCTTGTTTTTACTTAAGTCTTCTAATATTTCCTCTTTACTTGAACTCACTAACAGAGCAACATCTTTTATGTCCTTTCGGTGAAGATCATAAGTATGACAGCCGTACTCAAATACATCTTCATATTTATAATTTTCTTCAAGAGAGATTGACTGCAGACCTTTAGGGTCAAAAGGCTTCTGTGGGTATATAGTTGCTCCACCTCTCATAAATATAACCCCTTTAAAGCCATATTCCTTCATTATGGGATAAGCATATACAGCATTACTCAAATACCCGTCGTCAAAGGTAATAACAACGGTTTTCTCAGGCAGAGTTTTGTTTTCATTTAGAAAATCCCATAACTCATCTAATGTAGCCGTATAATAACCATTATCATAAAGGTACTTCATTTGTTCAGAAAAAGCTTCAACGGATATTACACTATCATTATTTTCCCATCCATAAGCCTTCATCTCTTCTTCTTTAAGCAGATGATGATAAAGAAGAACAGGAATTTTTTCTGCTGCCTTAGGGCTAAGCTGATTATAGAGCTTTAATATCTCTTCTCTTTGTCTTTGGTTTTCTTCTTTTAGCTGAACATATCTTTCTTCTAAAATTGATAAAATTGCAAGTTCATAGTTTGCTGCATGGGAATAGCTAGTAAATATAAAAGTTAAGAAAAGAGTAATAACAATTGAAAATGTCAGTTTTTTCATAGGCACTCTCCTTATTTATTATGATATAGTTATTATATCAGGTTTTTACTTGGTTTCCTATTCATTTCATCCTATAAAAGAACATGCTTGATGTAAGCCTAACAATAGCAACTGCAATTAAAGCTATTGTTATATTTGTCATATTCATAAGCTTAACTCCAACAATAGGAGATATACCAGATATAATAGCTATTAGAGTATTATATATAGCTATATAAACTGTTTTATTTTCACTTGGAATTATCTCTAGCAATATATTAAATAGCAGTAGAACTGTACCAGCTACTGATACTCCTATTAAAATATTAAATAATAATAGCATAAATAAGCTTTTACTTAGAGTATATAATATTGGAGTTATGCCCATACCTATAATAGCTATACTTAAGGCAATATGAGTGCCTTTTTTTTCTGCCAATACTGGCCATTTGGTATATGTTAATATTGAAGACAATCCACTAGCAATAGATATTGCTGAAAGCCATGATTCATTAGCTTTAAGTATTTTTATAGTATATATATTGAAAAGAGGCTGTGCACCTACCCAACCAATGTGGAAAAATAATGAGGCAAATGTAAACATAAGAAATTTCTTGTTTTTAGGGATCTCCTTTAGTACTTGCTTTAAACTGTTTATGTATTTAGATTCTCTTTTGTTTTGAACTACGACATTCTTGAATTTAAAGAAATAAATTACTTCAGCTATAGATACCAAAAAAGCTACAATAAAAAACAATTGGTATAGCTTCACAGTTTCTTCATTTGTATTTGGAATAGAAGTTAGCAGCTTTCCTGATAAAAAGGTTATAAATATTCCAATAATGGAAGAATACCTATTTCTAAGTCCCATTGCCTGTCCCAGCTCTTTAGAACAAAACACATCTCCCATAGTAGCCTGATATCCCATATTCCCAATAGCACCAGGTAAGTTCATTAAGCCTATCATAAGTACAAATAGGCTAGCCTGGTTTACATCCAAAAAAGGTATAAAAGCTATAAATAAAAAGAAAACTCTATGTAATAGCATTGTGCTGCCTATGGTCTTTTGTTTATTACTAAGGGATTCGATTAGTATTGCCCCTGGAATAAATGCTAATATACTGATGAAATGAGGTAATGATGTAAGATAAGCTATTTGATAATCAGTAGCACCTAGCCTTTCAGCAAATTTTGAAAGATAAGGATTTACTAAATTTGCCCCAATAGTAGCCAATATACCATTTATAATATTGACTCTTTTGTTATAACTGAGGTTTGTACTTACAGATATAGAGCTTTCAGTCATTTTTACACCTTCTATTATATATTTCGACTCAAGAAATATTATATTATATTCTTAGTAAGAAATAAAGACTGAACCTAGAGCATGGTTATATAACACATAATATAGTATATATGCTATAATAACTTTAAGACATCAAGGTTATTGCTCGAAACAGTAACATTAAAAATAATTATATTTCTATGGAGAGGATTAAGCAAGTCATGAGCATAATAAAAAAATACAAAATCCAATTAATCGAAACTACAGTATTATCATTTCTTTTTTTTATTAAAGCAATTATCTATAATCATCTAATCCAAAATGGAAGCGTAAGTTTAAAGCTTAGCTTTGTAAGCTTAATTTATATAATCTTTATTATTGCCTTATCGTATATATTGAAGGATAAAAAGCGAGACATTGCGTTATTGATTATTTATTCAATAATATCCTTTATAATGTTTGCAGATGCAGGATATTTTACATACTTTAATCAGCTTACATCTGTAGTTGTATTAAAGCAGGTAAATCAACTTGGAACCATAGGTGAAAGTATAAACTATGTTTTAAAGCCTGTAAACTTCTTGTTAGTAATGGATATTTTGCCTTTAATACTTTACTATCTATATACACGCAAGCTTACACCATTTAAAAATCTATATAATCTTGAAAAAAGGAAAGTATTTACCATTGTGTCAGGAGCATTTGTTCTGGTTATTTCATCGGTTCTTATTGTAAATGGCCTTGATGAGGATATTAATTTATCAAGGCAGGAATTTTTCACCTATCATATTAGTGATATATACAATACTTTTTTTAGAGAAAGCTATGTTGATAATATAGATGATTTTATGAAAAATGCTAGTAGCAGTACAGTCAATAAAGATAAAAAATACTATGGGATAGGAAAGGACAGAAACGTAATAACTATTCAAGTAGAAGGACTTCAGAACTTTGTAATAAATAGAAAATATAATGGTAAAGAAATTACTCCAAACTTAAATAAGCTTATAAATGAAGATAGCATATATTTTGATAGATATTATCAGCAATTAGGTAGGGGGAACACATCAGACTCAGAATTTGTATCGCATAATTCTCTATATCCTGCTATGGATGGACAGACCTATTTAATGTATTATAATAACACATATTATGGACTTCCATGGATATTAAAGGATAGGGGTTATACTACAGCTGCCTATCATGGATATAAGCCAGATTTTTGGAATCGAGATAAGGCTTATCCATATCAAGGCTTTGATAGGTTTTATAGCCAGAATGATTATAGTATAACTGAGCCTGTTATTGGCTTTGGGATAAATGATAGGGAATTTTTCAAACAATCTATTAGTTATATGAAGGCTACACAAGAGCCTTATTATGCATTTTTAGTTACCCTATCTAGTCATCACCCTTTTACTATGCCTGATGAATACAAGGAGATTCAGCTTATGGATAACCATGAAAATACTCTATTAGGCAACTATATTCAATCTATAAATTATGCAGATGCTGCTATAGGTGAGTTCATAGAAGACTTAAAGCGAGAAGGACTTTATGAAGATACAGTGATAAATATTTATGGAGATCACTTTGCTATTTCTTCTATGGATGAGGATAACAAAAGGCTAATGACAGAATATCTAGGGTATGATTACGATTTTGATGAAATGATGAAGATTCCCTTAATAATACATGTACCAGGTTCGAATGTATATGAAAAAATATCTGTTACAGGAGGACAAATGGATTTTTTACCTACAGTATTGAATATATTAGGTCTTGAAAATAAAAAAGGAGTAATGCTAGGTCAGGACCTAGTCAATGCTACAGAAGGATTTGTTGCACAGCAGACATATATGCTAAAAGGCTCCTATATTAAAGATGATGTTGTGTTTTCAATGTCTAGAGATGGAATATTTAAAAATAGTAGAGCTTGGAATCCTAACACAAAACAGCCTATTGAGCTTGAAGCATGCAGAGAAGACTATGAAAGAGCAATTAAAGAAATAAATAATTCTAATCATATATTAAAGAATGATTTACTTAAAAAGTTTATTGAAGAAAGAGAAGGGCTTTCTAACGAGGAAGAAAAAGTGGACACAAGAGTATTGCCCGAAGCACTAATCTCTCATGCAGGTGCTAGAATAGAGGAATTGTCCTATACTAATTCTAAGGAAGCAATAGATAAAAGCTATGAAAATGGATATAGATTTATTGAACTAGATTTTGAATGGACTACTGATGGCAATCTAGCCCTTATTCATGATTGGGATAGCTATGTTAACAGTGCTTTTTCTGTAGAATCTAAAATGTACAGCACGGAGGAATTTAAGGGCTTTAAAATGATTAAGGGTCTTACTCAGATGGTTTTAGAAGATTTAGCAGAATGGCTTTATGAGCATGATGATGTATATATTGTTACAGATATAAAAAGAGATAATGTAGAAGCTCTTAAGCTTATAAGGGATAGATATCCTGATTTAATACATCAATTCATTCCTCAAATATATGGAATAGATCAGTTTATTCCAGTACAGGGCTTAGGCTATACAAACATTATTCTGACTCTGTATGCATCTAACTACACTGATGAAGAGCTAATAGATTTTGTCAATAGACATGAAATATTTGCCATTACTATGCCAATAAGTAAAGCTAGAACAGAGCTTCCAAATAAGCTTAAAAATGCAAACATATTTGTATATGCTCATACTATAAATAGGGAAGACCTTAGACAAGAGCTTGAAGCAAATGGAGTAGATGGATTTTATACTGACGACCTATTGCCTTAATTATTATATTTTAATAATATATATGTGCTACAATATATATCAAATATTTCACGAAATATGGAACTTTATTAAGGTTATAGTCGTCTAACCCGTATACGTTATCTGTTTTCGTCTAGCTTTAACAAAAAAACATAGGATTAACACAGTATTTTAGCAAAAAGAGAAGGAGTTACAGCTTATTTACAGAATATATTACTATATTAATTTAGAAAAGGGGGCAACTAATATAATGTTTTCTATGAGTAAAAGACACTTAAAAAGATTTTCTCTTATATTAGCTTTGGTTTTCGTATTTTCTGGTACTGTAGCATATGCAGCGACCTTTAAGGATGTATCTAGTACCCATTGGGCGAAGGAGTACATAGATAAAGTTAGCAAGGCTGGATTAATATTAGGAGATAATGAAGGTAATTTTAGACCTAAAGCCAATGTTACAAAATTAGAAGCTGCTATTATGCTAGCTAGAATGATGGGCATGGATGCAACAAAAACTGCAAAAGCCAAACAAGAATATCAGGCTTTTTTAACTCAAAATAATATTCCAACATGGGCTCAAGATGGAGTTGCAGTAGCATTAGCTGCTAAGGTAGTAACTCAAGATGAAGTAAAAGGCTTTTATGTAAATGGACAACCTGCAGTTGCTCAAAAAGTAGATATAACTAGATATCTAACTAAAGCTATGGGATTAGAAGAAGAAGCTAAAAAAACTACTATTGTAAGGCTTTCATTTAAGGATGCAGAAAGCATAGGTTCAGAAGACACTAGATATGTAGATATGATGATAAAGAAGGGTATAATTGACCCTAATGGAGACGAACAAGGAAAATTCAACCCTAGTTCTCTTGTGACTAGAGACGTTATGGCAAAGATGCTATCCGTAGGCTATGATTATATGGTAGCGAATCTTTTATTAAATAGACCTTTCCCTGGTGACACAGTTGCAGTTAAAACTCAAACTATAACAGGAACTATTTCTAGTATATTAAGAACTAATAGTGAAGTATACATAACTATAGAGGACAGAATAGGTCAAAGAAGCACATATATAGTAAATAGCAATTCAGATGTTAAACTAGATAACAATAAAATCTTATATACTGAGCTTATTGAGGGATTAAAATTTGAAGCTAAGGTTACAGAGGATTATAAGGTTGTATCCTTATATGCAGAAGGTATAAATGAGGAATACAAAGGCATAGTGAAGTCGGTTATTCAGACAAGTCCTCAAATGCTTACTATAGAATATACTACTAATGAAAGCACAAAAACAACTGCAAGAAAATCCTTCTCTATTGATTCTAATGTGGATATAACCTTAGATGGGAAATCAGCTTTTCTTAGAGAAATCAAAGAAGGAGATAATGCTGAGATTAAAGTAATCAATAGTAAGATAACTAGAATAAAGGCTGAAAGCAGATATTTAAAGCTTACAGGAACAATTAAGGACATTAAGTTAGCTTCAAGTGATTATTATTTAGTTATTGAAGACAAAGATGAAAAAACATTTGAATATCCTATGGATAAATATGTTTCAGTTTATAGGAATAAAAGCAAAGCAAAAGTTATAGATTTAAGAAAAGGTGATAATGTAACTATAGATATCGAATATGGAGTAATTACTGATATAGAGGCTAAGATAGTTAAGAAAGAAGGAGAAGGCTCTGTAGTATCTATATTACATGCAAAAAAACCAGAGATAACAATTATAAATAATAAGGGTGAAAAAGAAACTTACTTTATCGGATTAGGTGCTACTATAAGACTAGATAAAGAAAGAGCAGAGCTATACGATATAAGAGAAGGCTACTTTATAGAATATACTGCAGAAGGAGATGAAATAACATCACTTTATGCATTGACTAGACAAAGAAACAATATATATATAGGCAACATAAAGGCTATAACTACTAGACATAGCATGATTACAGTAATGCTTTATGATGTTTACAATAATACAAGTGAAGAGAAAACAATATTCTACACATCAGATACTACATTTATGAACTTATATGGAAGTACAGTACGTGAAAGCTCTTTAGATGTAGGAGATGAAATAATCATAATAGCTAACTATAATGATACATTTATAGAAGCTATAAGTATAATAGTTCCATATAAAAAATAATATAGTGGATTAACAGAGGCAAGGACATAAAGTCCTTGCTTTTATTTGCGTGCAAAACTCTTCTTATACTCTTGTAATACAAATGTAATATTTCTACCCTAAAATAATACTCCAGCTTCCCGAATATATATTACAAACAAATATAAGGAGGTAAATACTATGAGAAAACTAATATCAATTACATTGGCACTTGTATTAGTGCTTGGCATAGGTATGACATCTGTTAATGCAAATGGTTGGGGAAACGGGAGTGTGCCCCCAGGATTAGCAAAAAAAATATTTAATGATACAGATGCATATAAATGGGCTGAAAAATATATTGAAAAGCTATACCAAAAGGGACTTATATTTGGTATAGGAGATGATAACTTTGCTCCACAAGCTTCTGTTACAAAGATTGAAGCTATTATTATGGCACTAAGAGTAATGGGATGGGAAGATGAAGCTAAGGAAATAACTCAGCTTCCAAAGAATTATAAGGGAGACAAAGTAGCTAGCTGGGCTACTGGTTATGTAACACTTGCATATGATAAAGGAATACTTGATGATGTGGATATGATGTATTTTAAGCCTACAGATCCTGCATTAAGACATGAGGTAGCAAAATATGTTATAAGAGCACTAGGCTATGAAAAGGAAGCTCAAAAGAATATGAAGAAGGATTTACCTTTTGTTGATGCTCTTGCAGTACCACAGGGCTCAGTAGGATATGTGTACCTTGCAAATGAATTTGAACTAATGCAAGGAGACAACCAAAAGAGATTTAATCCAATGGGAACTATGACTAGAGCAGAGATGGCAGTTCTTTTCTCAAGATTAGATGATAAGGTAGATATAGGAAAAGATGGAACTGTATCAGGAGAAGTAAATAGAATATATAATGATAGAATTCTAATCAAAGTAAAGGACAAAGTAGAAAGCTTTGATTTAGATAGTAGAGTAAGAGTATATGAAAATAATAAAAGAATAGATATTGATGATATTAAAATAGGCTCAAAGGTAATAATAGAAATCCTAGATGGTAAGGTAGTGTTTATTGAAGTAGTAGATAAAATAGAAGATGACAAAATAATCACTAGGTACTATGGTGTTGTAAAAGAAGTAAGTAAAACAAAGCCATATAAGCTTGCAATACAGGTGGAGACTATGGTAATAGGCTTTGAAGTAGTAGATGATGTAGAAGTAAGCTTTACAGACGGAAAAGGTAGCTTTGAAGATATTAAAAATGGAGATGAAGTGACTGTAGTAGTTGACAAAAGAAATAGAGCTATTAAAATTGAGGTTGACAGAAAATATGTAAAGCCAATTGAAAAGGTTAAAGGAAACATAACAAAAATAGAATTAAACAGAAGATATAATGAAATCACCATAGACAAAAAAACATATGACCTAGCTGCAGATGCAAAAGTAAAAATAGACGGAAAAAATAAAGAAATAAAAGATTTGTCTGTAGGTATGTATGTTGAAGTAGAGCTTGAAAATGGTGTAGTAGTGTATGTAGAAGCTAAGAATGTAAAAAAAGAAATTGAAGGAAGCATAGCAGAAATAATAAAAGGCAATAAAGATACTACCCTAAAAATAAAAGAAGAAGACACTGGTAAAATATACACTTTTTTAGTCCATCAAGATGTTAAGATAGAAATAGACGACATGAGAAATCCTACGATAAGAGATTTAAGAGTTGGAGATGAAGGTGAATTTAAGATAGTAAATGATATAATAGTAGAAATAGAAATTGAAGATTAATTATTGAATAGGTATAAAGAAGGGCAAGGGCATAGGCACCTTGTCCTATTTTTTTTTGTGCAAAATGATAATTGGAAAAGAGAACTGAAATATAGCTAATAGCCTTATATCCAATCAGTATTTGTCATATGCAGGCGAAAGGTTTTTCGTAAAAAAACATATGTTTTGCAGGGATTTAATTACAATAGTTGAATATATATAAATGATTAAAGCTATCTGGGGGGGTACTTTAATGAAAACAAGGGTGTTGTGTGTAGATGATCAGTATGGAATCAGACTATTATTAAAAGAAATTCTAAAGAGTGACTATGACGTGATGGCAGTAGAAACAGGAGAGGAGGCTATAGAGAATATGCGGGTATTTGACCCGCAAGTAGTCATATTAGACATGAAGCTACAAAAAATGAAGGGGACGGAGCTATTAGAGGCAATTAGACAGATTAAATGTAATATTCATACTATAATGATGACAGGATATCAGGATTGTGACGTGCTTGGAGAAATTAAGCGTTATAATCCAGAAAAAATAATCATGAAGCCTTTTGACGTTGAACAAATTATAAGTAGTGTCAATGAACTCATTAATAATAATTATAAAGTATTAGTTAGCTAGTAGATAATCATAACAATGTTAGTTGTTAGCTCTTAGCTCTTAGCTAACGACTAACAACTAACAAGTCTTGATGAAGGACTTCTTTTTTTTGTAATAATCTTCACAATTCCTTAACAAATTGCTAAATTATACTAATTTCTTGTATAATGTATTTGAGGGAAATTATCAGGAGGGATATATTATGAAGTCAATGATTAGAGTGAGAATGAGCATGCAGGATGCACATTATGGTGGCAATCTTGTAGATGGAGCTAAGATGCTTCAGCTGTTTGGAGACGTGGCAACAGAACTTTTGATAAGACAGGATGGAGATGAAGGACTATTTGTAGCCTATGAAAGCGTTGAGTTTAAAGCACCTGTATATGCAGGAGATTTTATTGAAGCTGTAGGAGAAATAATCGAAACTGGAAATTCTTCTAGAAAAATGATATTTGAAGCTAGAAAGGTAATAGTACCTAGACCAGATATAAGTGACTCAGCATGTGATGTGTTAGATGAGCCAATAGTAGTATGCAAAGCAGCAGGAACCTGCGTAGTTCCTAAAAATAAACAAAGAAATAAGGGGGAATAGGGATGGATAAGCTAATAATAACTGCTGCTCTTACAGGAGCAGAGGTTACTAGAAAAGAACAGCCTAATTTACCTTTAACTCCAGATGAAATAGCACATGCTGCATATGAGGCTTATCTGGCAGGAGCATCCATGGTACACGTTCACGCTAGAGACAGTGAAGGAAATCCTACGCAAGATTATGAAGTATATAAAGAAATAAAGGAGAAAATTGAAGCTAAATGTCCTATAATATTTCAGCCTTCTACTGGTGGTGCAGTATGGCATTCACCTGAGGAAAGACTTCAACCTGTAGACTTAAAGCCTGAGATGGCAACACTTAGCTGTGGAACCTGTAATTTTGGTCCAGATGTATTCATGAACAGTGAGGAATACATGGAAAAATTTGCAGCAAAAATGAAGGAGCTTGGAGTTAAGCCAGAGCTTGAAATATTTGAAAGAGGAATGATAAATAATGGCTTAAAGCTACTTAAAAAAGGCCTAATAGATATGCCACTACATTTTGATTTTGTACTTGGAGTTCCAGGCGCAATGACTGGTGAGCTTAGAGACCTTTTATATTTAGTTGAGAGTATACCAGCTGGTTCCACTTGGACTGTTGCGGGAATAGGTAGATTTGAGCTTCCTCTTGCTGTAGCTGCGATAACTCTCGGAGGGCATGTAAGAGTTGGATTTGAAGATAATGTTTACTACAGCAAAGGCGTACTTGCAAAGTCTAATGCAGAGCTAGTGGAAAGAATAGCAAGAATATCCAAGGAGCTTGGCAGAGAAGTAGCCACACCAGACGAAGCGAGAAAAATACTAAGCTTAAAATAATAAAAAATATATAAGATTCTTCACTGACGTTCAGAAAGACACCATCCCTGTCATCCTGAGCGAAGCGGAGGATCTTTTTTTAACTAACAACTAACACCCCGCCTAAAATATTTTATTTGCATAATAATTTTTAAAAAGAAGGAATTATTATTCGAATAGAGAATTAAAATATAGTAAGGAGGGTGGAGAAAATGTTAATCAACACTAATATAGCTATTGCTGTAAGATGCAGTGTTTGTGGAACTCTTAAGGTTCATGAGACTTCTTTGTTTAAGCTTTTCAAAAACAAAAAAACAGAAATAATGTGCTCTTGCGGTCAGCATAATGCTATAATAAAGGCTAAGGATTTTAAGTCTTTATGGGTGGACATAGATTGTTTTGCATGTAGGGATAAACATACGTTTAAATATACATTAACACAGCTTTTAAAGGGTAACATAATTACTAGATGCATAGAAACAGGATTAAATATATGCTTTATAGTAAGTAATGGAGACATTGATGAGCTTATAGAAAAATACGAAATGAATCCAGAGCAGCTTTATAAAGAGCTTGGCTTTCTAGAGTATTTTCTTAACTCTGAAATAATGATGCAATCTCTTGAAAGAATTAGAGAATTAGATACTGAAGGTCTTCTAGGCTGCAGCTGTGGTGCTAATAACATTGAAATGAATCTATTCCCAGATAGAATAGAGCTTAAATGTATGAGCTGCCAAGGGATAAAGCTAATATATGCAGAATATGAAGAGGATTATCAAAATCTTATTTCTAAGAAAGAAATAATAATTCATGAGAGCAGCTTTGAATGTATAGATGCTATAAATCAAAGCAAAGATACAAAAAACAAATAAACAAATAGTAGGACTGGTTTTGCACCAGTCCCGTCATATAATCTAAAGGAGGCAATATTAAATGTTAGTATCAGGCAAAGAAGTGCTACAGCACGCTCATAAAAATGGATATGCAGTAGGTGCATTTAATGTAAATAATATGGAAATAGTCCAAGCAATAGTCCAAGCTGCTGAGGAAACAAATTCGCCAGTTATTCTTCAGGCTAGTCAGGGAGGATTAAAATATGCAGGAGTAGAGTATATAGCTAAAATGGCTCAAATAGCGGCATATAACACAAAGGTTCCAGTAGTGATTCACTTGGATCATGGAACAGATTTTGTTCAAATAATGCAATGTATTAGACATGGATTTACATCAGTGATGATAGACGGCTCTAAGCATCCCCTAGATGAAAATATTAGATTAACTAATAAAATTATAGAGCTAGCACATGCTGTAGGAGTATCTGTAGAGGCTGAGTTAGGTAAAATAGGCGGTACAGAAGATGATATAACTGTAGCAGATAGAGATGCTACATTTACAGATGTAGAGGAAGCAGATAGATTTGTTAGAGAAACGGGAGTAGACTCCTTAGCTATAGCTATAGGAACTGCTCATGGTCTATACAAAGGAGAACCAAAGCTAGACTTTGATAGATTGAAGGCTTTAAAGGAAAGGCTTAATATACCTTTAGTGCTTCATGGTTCATCAGGAGTACCAGAGGAAAGCATTAAAAAAGCAGTAAGCCTTGGAGTTAATAAGATAAATATAGATACAGATATTAGAATGGCATTTTCTAATGCTGTAAAAGAAGTTGTAAGAAACAAGCCTAATGAATATGACCCTAGAAAGCTATTAGACCCAGCTAGAGAAGCAATGAAAAATATAATTATTGAAAAAATGATCATGTTTGGCTCAGCAGGAAGAGCGTAATTAACGATAGTGTAACGATAGTTTAACGATAGTGTAGCGGTAGTTTAACGATAGTGTAACGGTAGTTTAACGATAGTGTAACGATAGTTTAACGATAGTGTAACGATTGTTTAACTACTGTTTAACTACTGTTTAACTACTGTTTAACTACTGTTCAACTACTGTTTAACTACTGTTTAACTACTGTTTAACTACTGTTTAACTACTGTTTAACTACTGTTTAACTACTGTTCAATTACTAAGAACTAACAACTAACAACTAACAACTAACAACTAGCAACTAAAAAGAGGTGAATTAATGAAGCTTTTTATTGATACAGCTAATATAGAAGAAATAAAAGAAATAAACGACTGGGGAGTAATCTGTGGAGTTACTACAAACCCATCACTTATAGCCAAGGAAGGTAGAGATTTTAAAGAGGTTATACATGAAATAGTCAGTATAGTAGACGGTCCTATTAGTGCAGAGGTAATTAGCCTAAATGCAGATGGAATGGTTGAGGAAGCTTTAGAGCTAGCTCAAATTCATAAAAATATAGTTATTAAAATTCCAATGACAAAAGATGGCCTAAAGGCAGTAAGCATCCTAAATAAAAAAGGAATTAAAACAAATGTAACTCTCATCTTTTCCGCAAGTCAAGCACTTCTTGCTGCAAGGGCTGGTGCTACATATGTTAGTCCTTTTGTAGGAAGAATGGATGATATAAGCAATGAAGGCATAGATATTATAGAGGATATAGTAGATATCTTCGATTTACATGGAATAGGTACTGAAATCATATCAGCAAGTATTAGACACCCAATGCATGTTATCGACTCTGCAAAGGCAGGAGCTCACATAGCTACAATACCCTACAACGTATTTCAAACTATGGTAAAACATCCTATGACAGATTTAGGCATTGAAAGATTTTTGAAGGATTGGGAAGGTGTACCTAAGTAAATTTTAAACAATTTTATAAATGTAATCTTAAAAGAGAAAATCAAGCCCTTAAGGGATGCGTTTCTCTTTTTTTTGCCCAAAAATAAAGAATTGCAGGTTATAAAAAAGTAGAAATGATAAAAATATAACTATAATTATATATTGATAAAACAGATGAAAATGTTATACTATAATTAGTTAAACGATTACCTAAAGTAGTATGCTAAAAAATAATAAGGAAAGTGTTCATTATGAGTATTTTGAAAATAGCTAGACTTGCAGGAGTATCAACGGCTACTGTTTCTAAGATTTTAAATGGAAAGGATCAAGCTATAAGCGAAGCTACAAGACAAAGAGTCTTAGAAATTGTAGAGAGGGAAAAATATGTTCCCAATGCCATAGCTAAAAGTCTTAAAATAAAGCATACAAAAACTATTGGACTTATTATACCTGATGTAATGAATTTGTTTTTTAGTGAACTAGCTAAGGGAGTAGAAGATTCAGCTGACAAGGTTGGATATTCACTTATACTTTGTAATACGGATAATAATCCAGATAAGGAGAAAAAATATTTACAGGTATTGCAGGCTAAAATGGTAGATGGAATTATTATTACCGCTGTAGAAAACAAAAACGATACTAATTTAATGAACTGTATAGCACCGGTTGTATTGCTTGATAGAGATATACAAACAGAAAAGCCTGTTGGCAGAATAAAGATAGATAATGAAAAATGTATTTATGATGCTGTCAATCACCTGTATAAAAAGGGCTGCAGGAATATAGGCTTTATTTCCTCTAAAACAGTTAATACCTTATCTCATGAACGCTTGAAAGGTTACAAAAAAGCATTAGGAGAAAATAATATTCCATATAATGAAGACAATGTATATCTTGGAGAATATTCAATTGATACTGGATATATGGGAGCCTTGAAGATACTCGAAAAGGGTAAAATAGATGGAATTTGCTGTGGCAATGATTTAATTGCTATTGGAGTCATGAGAGCCTTAAAGGGGAAAAATATTAGTATTCCTGAGGATATAAAGGTAATTGGTCTTGACGACATATTTATTAGCTGCTATATGGACCCTCCTTTAACAACTATAAAACAGCCAATATATGATATGGGACATGAAGCAGTTAATTTATTAATAGATATGATTGAAAAAAGAGAAACTAAACTATTAAGAGTATTGAATCATAGTTTAGTTGAAAGAATGAGCACCTAGGGAAACTTGATAAATTTAGATATTTAAATAGCGGAGAGGTGATAAAATGAAGCAGGTTATAATTGATGTAGATACGGGAATAGATGATGCACTAGCTTTAATCCTTGCTATTAACAGTGGAAAATTTGATATAAAAGGGATTACTACGGTTTGCGGCAATATTCCAGTAGAACTAGCTACAGAGAATACCCTTAAGGTGTTAAAGCTATTAAAGCGTGATGATATAGAAGTATATGAAGGCTGTAGCTATCCCATAGCTAGAGAAATAATTTTTAAAGAGTCAGTACATGGAGAAAATGGTTTAGCTGGCGAACTAAAGGATATAAATATAAAGAAAAAGAATGAAAAGCATGGGGTAGACTTTATAATAGATGAAATAAATAGTCATCCTGGTGAAATATCAATGATAATGCTAGCTCCTCTTACAAACCTAGCAATGGCCTTTAAAAAAGCTCCAGAGATAATAGCTAAAATAAAAGAGCTTTATATTATGGGGGGAGTGGTAGATGGACGTGGAAATGAAAGCCCTGTTGCTGAATTTAACTTCTATACTGACCCAGAAAGTGCTTATGAAGTATTGAACAGTGGAGTGCCTATAAAATTAATAGGGCTGGATGTGACCAGAAAAGCTCCATTATTTGAATCAGACCTAGACAATATTGTAAACAACTCAGATGTAACTAATTTTGTTAAGAATATTACTAATCATTATATAGATAGAGCTTCAATAGGCAAGGATGTTAGAAGATGCTTACTCCATGATCCTCTTGCTGTAGCAGTGGCCATGGACGAGAGCATTGTTGAGATGAAGGATTATTTTGTAGATGTGGAATACTCTAGCAGATTGTCTGATGGACAGAGCATATGTGACTTTAATAATAGATATGGGAAAAAGCCTAATGTTAGAGTGGCTTTAGAATTAGATAGAGATAAATTTATGAAAATGTTTTTAAAGAGTATTATTGGATAACATTACAGAAATAGCTTTAAAACATAAAATACTCGGAGAGTTAAAGCTTAAAGGAAAGGATGGTTAAAGTGAAGAAATATTCGTTTTATTTGCTTCTAGCTCCAGGATTTCTTTTTTTACTAGTTTTTGCGATACTTCCATTAGTCATGCTGATTTCTGGTTCCTTTGCTAGTGAAGGAAGCTTCACACTAAGCAGATATATTGAGTTCTTTAAGGATGATTACTATATTACTATTTTACTAAGAACTTTAAAGCTAGCATTGATATCAACTGTAATATCTGCAGTTTTAGGATTTCCAACGGCCTATTATATTAGCAAGACTAATGTAAATAAAAGAGGCTTATATATTGCTTTATCAGTGTTTCCTATGCTGACAAGTCCTGTAGTAAGGTCATTTAGCTGGATGGTTATACTAGGGAAATATGGCATAGTAAACAATCTATTGATAAAGATAGGTCTTATAAGGGAGCCTTTATCATTGCTATATAATGAATTTTCAATAGTAGTTGGATTTGTATATTTATTTATGCCATTGATGATATTATCCTTAGTAGGTGTACTTGAAAATATAGACAAGGACTTAATAATGGCTGCAGAGAGTTTGGGAGCTACAAGGTTTAAGGCATTTATGAAGGTGATTTTTCCACTAAGTGTACCTGGCTTAATAGTAGGTAGTGTACTAGTATTTACAGGAAGCTTAACAGCTTATACTACTCCCCAGCTACTAGGTGGTACAAAGTCAAGAGTTCTTGCAACGGTTATATATCAAAATGCTATGACACTATTTGACTGGGATACTGCTGCAGTTGTGGCTACTATAATGATTATTGTGACAATCTTAGTCAGCGGAATTATTAATTCCTTTGCAAGAAAGTTAAATTCTAGGGGGTGATGTCAGTGAATAAAAAAAGTAAAGGATTAAGTATATTTGCTTTTCTAGTGTATTTCTTTTTACTAGCACCTTTAGCAATCATCATTGCTACATCCTTTGGTCCTGACAAATCCTTAATCTTTCCTCCAAAAGGATTTTCATTAAAATGGATGATGAATATATTTAAAATAGAGATGTTTAGAAAAACCTTCTTAATCAGTATGCAGTTATCCGTCATAGGTACGATTATAGCTCTTATAATGGGTATACCTGCTGCTTATGCATTAAGCAGGTATAATTTTAAAGGTAAGAATTTTTTCAACAGCATATTTTTATCACCAGTTTTAATACCTGGAATAGTTCTTGGCTTTTCCTTGTTAAAATATTTAGTGATTTACAGCAAATTAAATGTTTATACAAGTTTATTGATTGGGCATGTGATTATTATAATTCCTTATATTATAAGGGTTATATCTTCTAGTCTTAGTACCTTTGATTATTCAATAGAAGAAGCCTCTATGAGCTTAGGAGCTAATAAAATAAAAACATTCTTTGTAGTTGTACTGCCTAATATTAGATCTGGTGTAATTGCAGCATTTATTCTTGCTTTTATTAACTCATTTAATAATGTGCCTGTATCAGTATTTTTAACAGGACCAGGTGTAAGCACTTTACCTATTCAAATGCTTATTCATGTTGAGTATAACTTCGATCCCACTATTGCGGCGTTGTCAGTAGTTCTTATGCTTATGACTGCCATACTAATGTTTATTATAGAGAGAACTTTAGGATTAAGATATTTTGCAAAATAGATTTTTGGAGGTGAACAAATGTCACTAATTAATTTAGAAAAAGTAACTGTTGCATATGGCAATAATGTAATTTTAAAAGATTTAGATTTAAATGTGGAAAAAGGTGAGTTAGTATCACTTTTAGGTCCTAGTGGATGTGGCAAGACTACTACATTAAGGTTAATTGCTGGCTTTTTAGATTCACAAAAGGGAAGATTTTTATTTGATGGAAAAGATTATTCAAATATTCCTGTTCATAAGAGGAATTTTGGACTTGTTTTTCAAAGCTATGCACTATTTCCACATTTAAATGTGTTTGATAATGTAGCATTTGGATTAGGTCTTCGAAAGGTTGACAAAGCTGAAACCAAAAAGAGAGTTATGGAAATACTGAAAACTGTTGATTTGCTTGGCTTTGAGGAAAGGTTTCCAGCAGAGTTATCAGGTGGTCAAAGACAGAGAGTTGCCCTAGCAAGAGCTTTGGTTATTAAGCCAGACTTATTGTTGCTAGATGAGCCTTTAAGTAACCTAGATGCAAAATTAAGAGTTAAGATGAGAGTAGAAATAAGAAAAATACAACAGGAACTAGGTATAACAACTGTATATGTAACTCATGACCAAGAAGAGTGCTTTTCTATTTCAGATAAGGTAGCTATTATGAATGAGGGCATTATTGAGCAAATGGATGAGCCTTCAAAAATTTATAAATATCCAACTAGTGAATTTGTTGCTAGATTTGTAGGGTTTGAAAACTTCATAGATTTAAAAATGGTTTCTAAAAATGAAAATGTTTTAGAGTTAGAAGCAGACAATGGCTCTAGTTTTATTGTGGACAATTTAGATATATATAAAGATATCCAACCTTCAAAAGGTGCAATAAGGCCAGACGATTTAAAGATAAGCAGTTCAAAGGAAGAAAAAGAGAGCAATATGATAAACGGTCAAATATTGGTGAGAACTTTTTTAGGAAGAGATTATCAATATGAGATAGAAACAGAGCTTGGAAACTTTATTGTAAACCATGAAGCCCTAAAAATTTTTGAAGTGGGTGAAAGGGTAAGCATACACTTTCCAAAGGACAAAATTATTTTAGTTAAGTAATTAAAAAAAGGAGGATTTCAAATGAAGAAGATAAGCTTATTATTAGTTTTAGTTCTTGTATTGTCAATGTTTATGGTGGCATGTTCACCAGCAGGGGATAATAAGGGTGGTAACAACCCAGGAGAGAATACAGGAAGCAACACCGAATCAGGTAATACAGGTGCTCCTACAGAATTAGTTATTTCAACTTGGGGATTTAATGAAGACTTATTAAGAAAAAACATTTATGAGCCATTTGAAAAAGCTAACAATGTAAAGATTGTATTAGAAGTAGGTAACAATGCTGATAGACTTAACAAAATAAGACTAGGAAGCAGTAATGTAGATATTATTCAATTAGCAGAAGGATTTGCAATTCAAGCTATAGAAGAAGGCTTATTCGAAAAAATTGATCGTTCCAATATACCAAACATCCAAAACCTATATGATGTTGCAAAGGCACCATTTGGTGAAGAGTATGGTCCTGCATATACTGTAGGAAGATATGGCATTATGTATGATGAAGCTAAAGTAAGTAAGCCAATAGAATCTTGGGCAGACCTTTGGGACAGTTCTTTAGCAAAGCAAGTAATAATCCCTGATATTACAACAACAGCTGGTCCTTTTATGCCATTTATTGTAGGACAAATAGAAAATCTAGATGTTAAGACTGATATTGATGCTATTTTTAATAAAATTAAAGACCTAGATAATAACCTAGTTAAAATCTATTCTAAATCATCTGAGGTTGTAAATATGTTTAGTCAAGGGGAAGTATCTGCTGTTGCTGGGCAAGACTTTTCTTTTGGGCAAGTTAAAGATGCTGTTCCTACAGCAAAATGGGTAGATCCTAAAGAAGGCGCTTACGCTATAGTAAATACAATCAATATAGTTAAGGGTACTAAAAATAAAGAATTAGCAGAAAAGTTTATAGACTGGATTTTAAGCGAAGAAGTTCAAAAAGCTAATGCTATTGATAAGGTAGACTCACCAGCAAATAAAAACGTAGTTCTGACAGAAGAGGAAGCTAGTGGATTGACTTATGGTGCAGATGTTATTAACAAACTAATACTAGCTGATTGGAAATATATCCATAGTGTAAATAAAGAATGGATTGATAGATGGAATAAAGAAATTAGTAGTGGAAACTAATATTAAGGTAAGCACCTAGGTTGTTCTAGGTGCTTATTTCAATAAAAAGAAAGATTATTCACTATGTTCAGAACTACCCTAGGGACTGACGACCCTGTCAGTCCTAACAACTAACAACTAATCAAAGGAGGATAGAAAAACATGTTGATAAAAAACGTAACCGTACTAACTATGAATTCTAACAAGGACATAATAGAAAATGGTGTAGTTGTCTTTGATGATGACATTATTATAGATATTGGAGAGGAAAGTATAATAAAAAATTATCCTAACCATGAAGTTATAGATGGGAAAGAAGGCATATTAATACCTGGATTTATAAATGCACATACACATTGTTCTATGATAGCCTTTAGAAGCTTAGGAGATGATGTTCCCAATAGATTAAAGAGATATTTATTTCCTTTGGAAAAAATGCTTGTAGACAAAGAGATAGTAGCTCTTGGGTCAAAATACGGTATTTGTGAGATGGCTTTAGCAGGAGTAACTACCTTTGCAGACATGTACTATTTTGAAGATGAAGTTGCAAAATCAACTAAAGAAATTGGTTTAAGAGGTATACTTGGGGAGACTATAGTTGATTTTATAGCTCCTGATGCAAAAAAACCCTATGAGGGCTTAGAATACTGCAATTGGTTTATTGATAAATGGAAGGATGATAATTTAATTATTCCAGCAGTTGCTCCTCATGCACCATATAGTAGTGATACTTTGCATTTACAGAAAGCCTTTTATCTTGCTGAAGAAAAAGATGTGCCTATAATAATGCATATAGCCGAAATGGATTATGAAAGCGAAAAATATATGAATGAGTACAACTTAACTCCTGTTCAATATTTAGATAGTATAGGTGTATTAAATAGTAGAATGCTGGGAGCACATCTAATAAAGGTTAATGATGAAGACTTAGAAATATTAAAAAAGAGAGAAGTAGGTATTTCTCACAACATAGGCGCAAATGCTAAGGGAGCACATGGTGTTGCTCCAGCTTATAAAATGTATAATATGGGCTTAAAGCTTGGCTTGGGAACCGATGGTCCTATGAGTGGCAACACACTAGATATGTTCACCCAAATGGGACTAGTTGCAAAAATCCACAAACTAGTGAACAATGATAGAACGATTTTTTCAGCGGACCAGATATTAGAAATGGCTACAATAGGTGGAGCTAGAGCCTTAAACCTAGATAAGAAAATAGGCTCAATAGAAATTGGTAAGAAAGCAGATTTAGTCCTAGTAGAGACAGAATCAATTAATATGCAGCCAATCTATGACTATTATTCAGTTTTGGTATATTCAGCTAATTCAAGCAATGTTTCTACAGTAATTGTTGACGGCAAGATTATAGTAAAGGATAAAGCATTACTAACACAAGATTATAGAAGCTTGTCAAATGAGTTTAAGAAAATAAAAGATAGAGTAATGACTATTGCTAATACTCTGTAGAGAAAAGGGCATAGTAATATTTAGCTAATATCCTTTTATAATAAGTATTTATGATATACTCTTTGACAAATAAATATAGAATGGAATATACTATTTATATAAATAATAGGCTCAGGAGGTAACATATATGGACAGAAATCTTGCTTTGAACATAGTGAGAGTAACGGAAGCTGCGGCACTATCCTGCTCTAGATATTTAGGTAGGGGTGATAAAAATGCAGCAGATCAAGCCGCAGTAGATGGCATGAGAAAAATGTTTGATACCCTAAATATTGATGGTGTAGTAGTCATAGGTGAAGGAGAAATGGACGAGGCACCTATGCTATATATTGGAGAACAGCTAGGAAGATGTATAAATAACAGCTTAAAGGTAGACGTAGCAGTAGATCCTGTAGATGGAACTACTGCAGTAGCAAAGGGTTTACCAAATGCTATATCAGTAGTGGCTATGGCACCTAGAGGATGCCTACTTCATGCACCAGACATGTATATGGATAAAATAGCTGTAGGTCCACAAGCAGCAGGTAAAATCAATATAGATGCTCCTGTAGAGGAAAATCTAAAAGCTGTTGCACAGGCTTTAAATAAGGATATATCAGATTTAACCGTAACAATAATAGATAGACCAAGACATGCTGAACTAATAGAGAAGGTTAGAAAAGCAGGTGCCAGAATAAAGCTTTTCACAGATGGGGACGTTGCAGCAGCAATAGCAACCTGCTTTGAGCATGTTGGAGTAGATATACTCTTAGGTATAGGTGGAGCTCCAGAGGGTGTAATAGCAGCGGCTGCATTAAAATGCATGGGTGGAGAGTTTCAAGGTAAGCTATATCCTATGAACGATGAGGAAAGACGTAGATGTATGGATATGGGAATAGGAGATATAAATAAAATACTTACAATGGACGATTTAGTAAAGGGAAATGAAGTATTTTTTGCAGCTACAGGTATATCAGATGGAGAGCTATTGAAGGGAGTAGTATATCATCAAAATAATGTAGCCAAAACTCATTCTATGGTAGCCAGAATGGAAACTGGAACTATTAGATTTGTTGAGGCTATCCACAAGCTGGATAAAAAACCTGAATATGCTAAGTAAAAATTAACAGAGAAATGCAAGGAACTCCTGCCAATGGACTATGACCATAAAGGAGTTCCTTTTTTATTGCCCTTACTCAACCAACTCACCTTTTACTATTAGCCTTTGATTAGCTATGCGAATAGGGTGGCAGGTTACCAAGGTTATTAATTTTTTGTCCTCTTCATTATTTAATACCCATGTGTCCTGGGGGTTTACTATGAAGGTATCCATTACTTTATAGACGAATTTTTTGCTATTATGGATTATTTCTATAATATCTCCCTTTTCTATTTCATTTAATCTATTGAACATTCTGCCATAGGTATAGCTTCTATGGCCTGCTAAGGAATAGTTTCCTATATTTCCTGGGTCAATGTCCCCTCTAAAGCTTGCAGCTCCATATTTTAAATTTTTATCATTGACTCCTGAAAAAACAGGCAATTTCAAATTTATCTTTTCAATTTTTATAATAGTTTTCTCCTTATCTTGAGACTTAGCTTCATTGCTTTGAACTTCGGTGCTTGTTTCTGTAGGACTGTTATCATGAGTACTTAGGGAGTTATATATACTGTCAGAATCTATGGCCTCCTGGTTAAAGTCGTCTAATCTATAGTTTGCTTCTTCTAGAATTATCATTTCCATTTCTAAGGCTTTGAGAATCTGCTGACTTCTATAATCCTCGTACTTTTTTATAATATAAGGAGAAAGTATTATTAAAATGCCTAATAATATAATCAAATTAGATAATTTTTTCATCTTGGATCTCTTCCTTTATGAAAATTAGGTTTAAAATATCTGGATATTTCTATCCAGATATTTATGTGGACTATAAGTTTATCTAAATTTCTTTAAGAATATTCCTAGTGCTAGAACTAAGCTTCCGAAAATATATGCTAAATATGGAATACCTTCTCCAGTTTGTGGTAGAGTCTCAGGAGCACCTAGTGGAACAGGGTCATCTAAAATAATTATTTCCTCCTCTAATTCTTCTGATTCCAAAATCATTTCTTCTATTGACTCTTCAATTGTTTCAGGCTCAATAACTTCTTCAACAACTTCTGGCTCGCCTAGAGGAATTTCGTCATCTTCTATAATTATTATTTCATCTTCTGGTTGTTCGTCAACAGGTTCTTCATCTCCTGGCTCTTCATCTCCCGGTTCTTCATCTCCCGGTTCTTCATCTCCCGGTTCTTCATCTCC
>NZ_FNQE01000005.1:0-1627 GCF_900107485.1 Proteiniborus ethanoligenes | reverse complement strand
GGTTCTTCATCTCCCGGTTCTTCGTCTCCTGGTTCTTCATCTCCTGGCTCTTCATCTTCCTCTGGTATTGGAAGCACTATATATCCAAACCAAGAGCCTTTCTTAGGGTCAACTATATTGCCACCATAAGCAGTTTCGTTGCCACCACCCTTACCCTGCTTATTCACAGATAAATGAGTAGTAATATATATATTAGAGCCCTCACTATAATTGCTTAAAAGCTCAGAAATAGTTACTGTAAAATTAGTCTCATTATTAAGGCTACCTTTATAAGGAGCTTGACCAGGTGTAGGTTCCTTTGTTGGTTCTGTATCGAGCACATAGATGTGATACTCTGTTGCTTTCCATCCATTTGTTAATGCGAATGCCAAAGCAATGTCTATATACTTATTCATATCTTCATGGGTGCTTATATCGGCTGTTACATCAACAGAGCCTACATTAATATGCTTTCCTGCCCAAATAATGGAAGTTATGCTTTGGGATTCAACACTTTCCTCATCTTCAGTTCCCATAAAGGCATTTGTCACAATCATATTCTCTTCATTAGAATTTTGGCCTAGTAAGTTTTCTTCGGTTATGCTCTCTTCTTCGTTTGTTACCTCTTCCCCATTATTTCCCTCAGGCAGGTTTGCTGCGTTGGGACTTTCTTCAGCAGTATCTTCCTCTTGCAAGCCTCCTTCATCTTTACCTTCACCTTCTTCTATATTACCCACCACAGGTAAGGTTTCTTCATCGGTAATTTCTCCTACGGTATCTTCTTCTGGTAAACCCTCTTCACTAGCTTCTTCCTCAATTATATTTCCCTCTACAGGGCTTAACTCACCAACATTTCCTTCATTGTCTGCTAAGCTAGGCATGGATGTAGAAAATATCATAGCAAACACTAATCCAAAAACTAATAACAGGTTAAGCTTTTTACTCTTTACTAACATATTTTTTCACTCCTTTCATAAGGTTAACAGGATATAAATAGTCAACAAATTAGGATAATATTTTATGTCATTAATTATAAAATGTGCCTAAAACTTAGGTCTCAAAAACAAAAAACTGCCATGTTATAATATGTTATATAACATAGCAGCTAGACCGTCCTAAAATGTTAGGATACTTTGCTTTGCGCCCTTATGTTACCATAAGTTTGCCTTTTTATGTTTATTATTAATTTGTATTATATTGATACCTCCATTAAAAAATCTTAAACACCTTATTGAAAATAATTTTCAATATCAACATATTTTGTGTTTTCACATGAATTTATATAGTATATATGCATTATTTTATTGACTGAAATATACTTAGATGCGGATTGACCCCTTAATATTGGACAAAAACTCACGAATACTTTCTTTTTCTTAGTTCCTTATATTTTAATGCTTTTTCGCTTTTTTTATTATACATAAATATTTATCCTCATCAAGGGTAAAGGCTACGCCCCTGCTACCGCAGGCCCTTGATTTCAGCTAAATATTTATGTGTGCTTCTCTTAAGCGAAAAACATTAAAGTTTGACTATTAAAGGCTTTGCTGTTCCTTCTAGGGTTCTTTGATAGAATTCCGATGGAGGAATATATCCTAAGGAACCATGAATTCTGATTTTATTATATGATTTCATGTATTCAGCAACT
>NZ_FNQE01000004.1 GCF_900107485.1 Proteiniborus ethanoligenes | reverse complement strand
TGTTCAACAACTGTTCAAAAAAACGGAGGTGTAAATATGAATAAAATCGTATCCATAGAACAAGCCATAGACCAAATAAAAGATGGCATGACAATAATGATAGGAGGCTTTTTAGGAGTAGGCAACCCACATAAGCTAATAGACGCCCTAGTAGAAAAAGGAATAAAAGACCTAACCATAATAGCCAACGACACAGCCTTCCCAGAAGTAGGCATAGGCAAACTAATAGTAAACAAACAAGTAAAAAAAGTAATAGCATCCCATATAGGAACAAACCCAGAAACAGGTAACCAAATGAACTCAGGAGAAACAGAAGTAGTCCTAGTACCTCAAGGAACTCTAATAGAACAAATAAGAGCAGCAGGAGCAGGGTTAGGAGGAGTACTCACACCAACAGGCATAGGCACAATAGTAGAAGAAGGCAAAACAAAAATAGAAATAGACGGAAAAGACTACCTACTAGAAAAACCACTAAAAGCAGACGTAGCCCTAATATTTGGCTCCATAGTAGACAAAAAAGGGAACATATACTACAACAAATCCACAAGAAACTTTAACCTATTCTCAGCAACCGCAGCAGAAACAGTAATAGTAGAAGCAGAAAAACTAGTAGAAATAGGAGAACTAGACCCACACCAAGTAATGACACCAGGATTATTCGTAGACTATATAGTAAGGGGTGACCAATAATGGATAAAAACATGATAAGAGAAGTAATAGCCAAAAGAGTAGCCAAAGAACTAAAAGACGGAGACGTAGTAAACCTAGGCATAGGACTACCCACACTAGTAGCCAACTATATACCAGAAGGAATGGACGTAACCTTCCAATCAGAAAATGGATTCGTAGGCTTAGGACCAGCACCATCACCAGGAGAAGAAGACAAAGACCTAGTAAACGCAGGAGGTCAGCCAGTAACCATAAACCCAGGAGGAGCCTTCTTCGATAGCGCCATGTCCTTTGCCATCATAAGAGGAGGCCACGTAGACGCAACAGTACTAGGAGCACTACAAGTAGACCAAAAAGGAAACCTAGCCAACTGGATGATACCAGGAAAAATGGTACCAGGAATGGGAGGAGCCATGGACCTAGTAACAGGAGCCAAGAAAGTAATAGTAGCCATGGAGCACACAGCAAAAGGGAACCCAAAAATACTAAAAGAATGCACACTCCCACTCACAGCAGCAGGAGAAGTAAATCTAATAATAACAGAAATGGCAGTAATAGAAGTAACAGAAAAAGGACTATTACTAAAAGAGCTAGGACCAGAAGCAACCGTAGAAGAAGTAGTAGCAGCTACAGAAGCAGAGCTAATTATACCTGAAGAACTAAAAAGAATGAATATTTAAGGGCTTCTAAGTAGGAGTGTCTCATGTTATCTTGAACGCAGTGAAGGATCTTGAGAAGGAGATTCTTCACTGACGCTCAGAATGACGGAAATTTCCTGCCTACTAATAATAAAAAAAGGAGAGATTTTATGTTCAAGAAATTCACAAATGGTTGCGTTGCAATTGTTCAAAAGTATCTTCCAGACCCGTTTTTATTTGCAGTTGTTCTTACTATTTTAGTTTTTGTTTTAGGAATTTTTGCAACAGGTCAAAGCCCAATACAAATGGTTGCTCATTGGGGTAATGGCATTTGGGGCCTACTTGCCTTCTCGATGCAAATGGCACTTGTACTAGTAACAGGTCATACATTAGCAAGTGCACCAATAATCAAAAAAGGTCTTTCTAAGCTAGCATCCTTTGCTAAAACACCAGGTCAAGCAATACTTGCAGTTTCATTAGTTTCAGGTATAGCATGCTGGATTAACTGGGGATTTGGACTAGTTATAGGCGCATTATATGCGAGAGAATTAGCTAAGCAGGTAAAGGGTGTTGACTACAGACTTTTAATCGCAGCGGCTTATTCAGGCTTCCTAGTATGGCATGGTGGAATCTCAGGCTCTATACCACTAACATTAGCTACAGCTAGCCCAGATTTAGCAAGAGTAACTTCTGGTGCTGTAGTAGATGCAATTTCAACTACACAAACAATATTTTCACCATTTAACTTAATTATTTCAGGTATATTAATATTAACATTACCACTGGTAAATAAGGCAATGCACCCAGAAGCAGATAAAGCATTTGTCGTAGATCCAAAGCTATTAGCTGATACAGAAGAAGAAACAGTTGTTTCAAAAGCAGACATGACTCCAGCTGAAAAAATGGAAAACAGCCCTGTGCTTTCGATGATAACAGGTGCTTTAGGATTAGCTTTTATTATTTATCATTTTAATAAAAAAGGCTTTGACTTAAACCTAAATATAGTTAACCTTATTTTCTTAACAGCAGGTATAATTCTTCATGGAACTCCAAGAAGATACTTAAATGCATTATCTATTGCTGCTAAGGGAACAGCAGGTATACTATTACAATTCCCATTCTATGCAGGTATAATGGGTATGATGACTGGTCAAAGTCCAGCAGGTATATCATTAGCTGGTCAAATGTCAAATATGTTCGTAGCTATATCAACACCAAAAACATTCCCACTATTCACTTTCTGGAGTGCGGGATTAGTTAACTTCTTCGTTCCTTCTGGTGGTGGACAATGGGCAGTTCAAGCTCCTATTATGATGCCAGCGGGACTAGAGCTTGGAGTACCAGCAGCTAAAACTGCAATGAGTATAGCTTGGGGAGATGCTTGGACAAATATGATTCAACCATTCTGGGCTCTTCCAGCATTAGGAATAGCAGGCTTAGGTGCAAGAGACATAATGGGTTACTGTATAGTAGACTTGATTTATTCAGGAATTATCATAAGTGCAGTATTTTTATTATTCTAACAAAACAAGTCAGAGGATTGCTTTTCCTCTGACTTTTTAAATATTATATTTTTTCTTTTTTCGTACAAGTGTTGATATGTCTATATCTAAATAATCTGAGGCTTCTTTTAAGGTTCTAAACTTATCTATAGATTCTTTAATTATGTGGGCCTCATAGCTTTCTAATTTTTGTTTGAGAGTAGGCTTTCCTTCGTTATCAATACTTGAGCCTCTTATAAAAAAGCTATCATAATTGATTTTTGATTTATCCAAAACTTGTTCATAAAATACTTCGGGCTCAATACAGTTTTTATCTGATATTACAATTAATCTCTCCACTAAGTTTTTCATTTCTCTTATATTTCCAGGCCAATCGTAGATTAAGAAGAGTTCTAAAGTCTTGGAAGCAAAATATTTTATTGTTCCATATTCCTCATTAAACTGATTTAAAAATTCCATTGCTAATGGTATAATGTCTTCTTTTCTATATTTCAAAGGAGGAATACTGATGTTTATAACGTTTAAGCGATAATACAAATCAATACGAAATTTTTTTTGCTTAACTAATTCTGCTAAGTCTGCATTAGTTGCAGCTATGATTCTACAATTAAAGTTAATGACCTTATTTCCGCCTATTCGATACATTTTTTTATCCTGCAATGCGCTCAGCAACTTCACTTGTAAATTATAAGGCATATCGCCAGTTGGAGAACTAGTAAAGCTATGTTTTTCAGGAGAATGTTCCTTAAATGATATTAAAAGTTTAATAAAAGGTAAAGGTGGATTAGTAGGCTACTTAGGTACAAATGATGCTAAAGAAGTAGGAAAAATGATAAAAGAAGGAGATAGTAAAGCTGAATTAGTTTACAAAGCAATGGCTTATCAGGTAGCAAAAGAGATAGGTAGTATGGCAACGGTTCTAAAAGGCCATGTGGAAGCAATAATACTAACTGGCGGAATTGCACACGATGAGTTATTTGTTAATTGGATAAAAGAAAGAGTAGACTTTATTTCTAGCGTTATTGTTTATCCAGGTGAAGATGAACTTATAGCTTTAGCGGAAGGCGGGCTAAGGGTTTTAAGAGGAGAAGAAAAAACTAAACAATATTTCTAATTGGCAGTAACTAATATTAGTATAAATTAATTAATATATATAATAAATAATCTATACAAGATGTTGATTGTTATTACATCTTAAACATAGCTATACTAGCAGAGTACATGAATTCAGTATGACTTTGACCTGATGCGTGTTTATAGATGGCCTTATTTTTGAAAATATGAAGGATATAGTCACATGCGACCTCCCATTTAACTCGACTTGTGACGATATTATCCTTCATATTTACTTTAATGTTGACAGGTGCAAAAATGCTTATGCCATTCTCAGCTAAGCTTTTCATTTCTTTCATATATATAAACTAATCAAATATTTAACAAAGATGTAGAGTTCTAAAAATGAAATGATCTATTCGTTTATATTATTATATTATAATGCATATCTTCAATTTCATCCAAAAACAAGGCTTCATCATTTCCAAGTCCTAACAAGTCGCGGTTTCTGCTTAAGGTAGATCTCGTAAAAGTCTTATATTTATTATCAAACAAATCAGATTCTAAAAGCGTATTAAGAATAATCAGAAGTTTATTTTACATAAAGGATCTCCTTTATATTTTCTTATTTTTGGGGTTACTAAGCTAAGACCAAACTGATAAAAAAGAAGAGATAAAACTAGAGTAGAGCCTAGAAATTACTATCATGCATAGAGAAATATACATGTTATTGTCTAATTATGATATAATTGAATTAAGTTTGGATTAATATGTCGAACAAGCTTTGAAGATATATATATTTTCTATATCAATATAAGGAGGCTTGTGGAAAAGCGGTAGATAAGGAGAATACTTAGATAAAGAGTATGATTAGACATCTTATAATAAATATTTTAAAATCAATCTACTATAGAAAGGAGATGAAAATGTAAAATGGAAGACTTACATCAAAGAGCTCTAGAATATTATGATAAGGTCCTAAATCATTTACAAATGATAATAGACAATGTCTTTGATGGCATAATAATAGAATCAAAAGGAAGAGTAATATTTTGCAATGAACCCTTCGAGAAAATTGTAGGATTAAAAAAAGAAGATATTGTTGATAAATCATTAAGCTCAATTTTAAAGGATGAGGAGCTTATCAGCGTAATTTCTCAGTCTGCTAATACAGAAAAGATAGAGATAAGCATTGGAAAAAAGCAAATACTGTTTATGAAAAGTGCTATTCAAATAAGTGATAGCATTAGCTCAAACATACTAGTGTTTAAAGATATTACTATGGAGAATTTTTCGCAAGCCTTTTCTAAGGAGCTAACTGGAAACCTAGAAGTGTTGGAGGAACTTTATAGCCATGCTTATCATGGGATGGCTGTAGTGGATGACGAAGGAAAAATAATTAAATGGGATTATGAAGAACTTTTAGGCTACAAGGAGGAGGAGGTTTTAGGGAAATATGCTCCAGATATTATTGAAAATACTAGGCTCCATATAGTAGCTAAGACGGGTAAAAAAGAAATATGTGACCTACAGCTGGTGAATGGAAGATATCTCATTACCTCTCGTATACCTATTGTGAGAAATGATAAGGTGATAGGAGCAGTAGGAACAGTTTTTTTCAAGAATGTAGATGAGCTAAAGAATTTAGTAAGTAAAATAGAAGTACTAGAGAATACGGTAAATAAATATAAAAGCGAAATAAGCAGACTATACAAGACTAAGTACTCATTTGATGATATAATAACTAAAAACAAGAAGATGCTCAGCATTAGAGAGGTTGCTAAAAAGGCAGCGAGAAGTAACTCTACAGTCTTGATACAGGGAGAAAGCGGAACGGGTAAGGAATTCTTTGCACATGCTATACATGATGGAAGCCAAAGAAAATATGGACCTTTTGTTACTATAAACTGTGCGGCCATTCCTAGAGAGCTTTTAGAATCTGAGCTTTTTGGATATGAAGAAGGAGCCTTTACAGGGGCTAGAAAGCATGGAAAAATGGGGAAATTTGAACTAGCAAACGGCGGAAGTATACTATTAGATGAGATTGGTTCTATGCCCATTGAAATGCAGGCTAAGCTACTGAGAGTATTAGAGGCTAGAGAGTTTGAAAGGGTAGGAGGAACAAATCGTATCAATCTAGATGTGCGTATAATAGCTTCAACTAACGAATCTCTAGAGGAACAGGTTAAACTAGGCAAGTTTAGGCAGGATTTATACTATCGTTTAAATGTAATATTGGTAGAAATACCACCTTTAAGAGATAGAATAGAAGATATAGGGGTGTTATCTCAAAATATTTTAGAGAACCTATCTAGAGATTTAATGATAGGAGTTAGAAGGTTTGCGCCAGAAACAATTGAAGTATTAATGAAGCACGATTGGCCTGGCAACGTAAGAGAACTAAGAAATGCTATTGAAAGAGCCATAAACATAGCACAAGGAGATGTAATTTATCCTGAGTATTTACCAGATTATATATTAGATAAGGCAGATTTTAATAAGCATCAAATAGTAGAAGGTGGTCTATTAAAAAATATTGTTGCTAAGGCAGAAATGGATGCAATTATAAAAATTTTAAGGGAATGTGAGGATAATAAGACCTTAGCAGCTAAAAAACTGGGCATACACAGAACTGTATTATATAAAAAAATAGATGCTTATAATATAAATAATTAATACTTTGACAAAGGTGTATCAAAAGAACTACTCCAAACAAAAATGGTGTAGTTTTTTTGATACATTTTTTATTCTTTACTATAAGTTAGTGAAATACAAGCTTGGGGGCATACTGACAAATTAAATAATAACATATCCAAGAAATATGTATTAAAAAAACTATAGTAATTAGGAAAAACAAAAATTGAGCTCAAAAAAATAAAAATACTTAAAGCGCATAAAATACAGGGTTATAAGCAATATTTTTAAAATATAAAATGTTGGCATGGTACTTGCTATATATAATAGTGCAGTAACTGCATTATGGTTTGCTAGCGTATAATAAAATCCTATATAAGTTAAGGGAGGCAAGGAATATGAGAGAAGTAGTTATAGCTAGTGCTGTTAGAACACCAATTGGAGCCTTTGGAGGCAGTCTAAAATCTATATCTGCAGCCGATTTAGGGGCTATAGTAGCTAAAGAAGCCATTGTTAGGGCTGGTATAGAGGCAGAAGCAGTTGAAGAGGTTATCTTTGGTAACGTTCTCCAAGCAGGACTAGGGCAAAATATTGCTAGACAGGTATCTGTTAAAGCTGGAATACCTATTGAAACACCTTCATTCACTGTAAACAAAGTATGTGGTTCAGGACTAAAAACCGTAGAATTAGCAGCTCAAGCTATCTTATCTGGAGAAGCAGATGTAGTTTTAGCAGGTGGAACAGAAAACATGAGCGCTGCTCCTTATATCCTAAAAGATGCTAGATGGGGTCAAAGAATGGGAGATGGAAAGCTTGTTGACTATATGATCCATGATGGCCTATGGGATATATTTAATGACTATCATATGGGAATTACAGCAGAAAATATAGCAGAGCAATGGAATATTACTAGAGAAGAACAAGATGAATTTGCACTTAGAAGTCAATTAAGAGCAGAGATAGCTATTAAAGAAGGAAATTTCAAAGCAGAAATAGTTCCTGTAACTATTCCTCAAAGAAAAGGAGACCCTGTAGTTGTATACACAGATGAGTATCCAAAGTTTGGAACAACATTAGAAACACTTTCAAAGCTTAGACCAGCATTTAAAAAAGATGGAACAGTAACAGCAGGAAACGCATCAGGAATAAATGACGGAGCCGCAATCCTAGTAGTAATGTCAAAAGAAAAAGCAGAAGAACTAGGAGTAAAGCCTTTAGCAACTATTAAAGCCTTTGCATCAGCAGGAGTAGATCCAAGCATTATGGGAACAGGACCAATACCAGCAACTAGAAAGGCTTTAAAGAAGGCAAATTTACAAATCCAGGATATAGACTTAGTAGAAGCAAATGAAGCCTTTGCATCACAAAGCTTATGCGTTGCAAAAGAACTAGGCTTAAACATGGAAAAGACAAATGTAAATGGAGGAGCCATAGCACTAGGGCATCCAATAGGAGCATCAGGAGCAAGAATACTAGTTACATTAATACATGAAATGATTAAAAGAGATTCAAAAACAGGACTTGCAACCCTATGTATAGGTGGAGGGCAAGGTACAGCATTGATAGTGTCAAGATAATAAATTTTTAAATAAATAACAAAAAAACAAGGAGGTAATTGTTATGTCAGTTTCAATAATTGGTACAGCCCATTCTAAAATGGGAAAATTAGTAGATGAGTCAATATACTCACTATTAGTTAATGCAGGTAGGGAAGCAATGAAGGATGCTAACGTTACGGGAAAAGATATAGATGCTGTTTATGTTAGTAACTATGGAGGACCATCCTTTAACAAACAATCACATTTAGCACCATATGCACTAGAAATTGACCCAGATTTAAGATTTACACCTTGTACAAGAGTGGAAAACGCTTGTGCAGCTGGTTCAAATGCAGTTAAAGAAGCTATCCTTGCTATAGAATCAGGAAGAGCAGAAACTGTATTAGTAGTTGGTGTTGAAAAAATGACTTCATTAAAGACAGCTGGTGTTACTGAAACATTAGCATTAGCATCATATTATCCAGAAGAAGGAGCAAAAGGATATACATTCCCAGGATTGTATGCTGAATATGCTAAAGGATATATGAAGCATTATGGCTATAGTGTAGAAGAGCTTTATGACACATTAGGACATATAACAGTAAAGGCTCATAAAAATGCAATGAGTAACCCTCTTGCTCAAATGCATGTTGAATTTGAACATGAATTTGCTAAAACTATTTCAGACAAAAATCCATTGATAGCTGATCCACTAAAGCTTTCTGACTGTTCACTTGTATCTGACGGTGCAGCAGCTCTAGTGTTAACTAAAACAGATTTAGCTAAGGCAAAGAAGGACAAAGTAGTAGAAATATCTAGTATAGCTCATGTTACAGACTATCTGTCAATAGTAGAAGGTAAGAGAGCAACTTACGAGTTAACAGGAGCAAAACTAGCAGTTAAAAAAGCCCTAGAAGAAGCAAAACTAACTATAGATGATATTAATGTTGCAGAGGTTCATGACTGCTTTACTATAACAGAGCTATTAATATATGAAGCATTAGGTCTAGCAGAGCCAGGAAAAGGAAGAGAAGCAATATTAAATGGAACTGTTCAAGTTGGAGGAAAGCTTCCAGTTAACCCATCAGGTGGACTAAAAGCAAAAGGACATCCAATAGGAGCTACAGGAGTTTCTATGTTTGTGCTTATTGCAAGACAATTACTTGGAGAAGCTATAGGACTTCAAGTGGAAAATGCTGAGAGAGGACTAGTTCTAAACATAGGTGGTAGTGGTGGAACTAACATATCTTCAGTATTAACAAGAATTAAATAGCTTTACCATATAGAAAACTAAAGAACTTGAGTACGAGATTTCCACAATATTAGCTTATTTCATCCATAGCACCATCCCTGTTATCCTGAGCGAAGTGGAGAATCTTCTTTTAGAGGTTCTTCACTGATGTTCAGAATAACAAGGTGTAAAGGATTTAATATAAAAAAGCAAAACAACTAAAATTGTTAATATTTGGACAAGCTTTTTAAAAGTAACAAGAGATAAAATATTCAATATACATGAGCAACATTCAAATAAGAGGAGGATAGCCAATGGAAAAGGTTATTATCAGTGCTGCCTTAACGGGAGTGTCCACTTTTAGAGAACAGACACCATATGTTCCTATTACACCAGAAGAAATAGCTGATCAAGCATATGAATCATGGAAGGCTGGAGCTTCTATAGTGCATATTCATGTGCGTGAAGAAGATGGAACTCCTTCAATGAATTTTGAAAAATTTGAAAAGACAGTAAAGCTAATAAGAGAAAGATGTGATGTGGTAATAAATCTAACTACTTCAGGGGGCATAGGCTTAACTGACGAAGTACGAATACGACCATTTTATGAATTAAAGCCAGAAATTGCATCATATGATGCTGGTACTATGAATTGGCAGCACAGAACAGTATTTGAAAACAGACCAGAATTCCTTGAAAAGCTTGCAAAAAGGATGAAAGAAGTGAATGTAAAACCAGAGGTAGAAATATTTGACACAGGCATGATATATAACACCATGTACTATGCAAGCAAAGGATTAATAGATGATCCAATATATTTTCAATTTGTTTTAGGTGCACCAGGTGGAATGACAGCGACAGTTAAGAATCTATTACATTTAAAAGAATCCATACCTGAAGGCTCTATATGGTCAGCTTTTGGCATAGGAAAAGGTCATTTGCCAATAATGTATGCTACCTTAGCACTAGGCGGAAACATTAGGGTAGGCTTAGAGGATAACATTTATTATTCAAAGGGTGTACTAGCAAAATCAAATGCAGAGCTTGTTGAAAGAGCTGTAAGAGTTGTAAAAGAGTTTGGTAAACAGCCTGCAACACCAGATGAAGCAAGAGAAATATTAAAATTAAGAAAATAATAGTTGGAGGTGGAGTTTTATGTCTAAAGTAATCTCAATGAAAGAGGTATTAGACAAAATCTATGATGGTGCAACAATTATGGTAGGTGGCTTCATAGGAGTAGGTGGACCAAATACTATAGTTGACGGAATGTTAGAGAAAAATGTAAAGGATTTAACTTTAATAGCTAATGATACTGTTGTACCAGAACTAGGAACAGGCAAGCTAATAGTAAACAAACAAATAAAAAAAGCAATTGTAACTCATATAGGGACAAACCCTGAAACAGGAAGACAAATGAATGCTGGTGAGCTAGAAGTTGAACTTGTACCACAAGGGACACTAGCAGAAAGAATAAGAGCAGCAGGTGCTGGTCTTGGAGGAGTACTTACTCCAACAGGTTTAGGAACAATAGTAGAAGAAGGAAAACAAAAAGTAGAAGTTGATGGCAAAGAATTCCTTCTAGAAAAACCAGTAAAAGCTGATATAGCATTAATCAAAGGCTCAAAAGTAGATAAGAAAGGTAATATATACTACAACGCATCAACAAGAAACTTCAACCCATTGATGGCAATGGCAGCAGACTTAGTAATAGTAGAAGCTGAAGAAATAGTTGAAGTAGGTGAGCTTGACCCTAATGATGTAATGACACCAGGAATATTTGTAGACTTCATTGTAAAGGGGGAAAACTAAAATGGATAAAGCTAGAGTAAGAGAAGTCATAGCTAAAAGAGTAGCACAAGAACTAAAAGATGGAGACGTAGTAAATCTAGGAATAGGTTTACCAACAATGGTAGCAAACTATGTACCAGAAGGCATGGATGTAACATTCCAATCAGAAAATGGTTTTGTTGGACTTGGACCAGCACCAGAAGAAGGTAAAGAAGACAAGGATTTAGTAAATGCAGGTGGTCAACATGTTACTATAAACCCAGGTGGAGCATTTTTCGACAGTTCTATGTCCTTTAGTATTATAAGAGGAGGACATGTTGACATAACAGTATTAGGAGCATTACAAGTAGACCAAAAAGGCAATCTTGCTAACTGGATGATACCAGGGAAAATGGTACCAGGAATGGGTGGCGCTATGGACCTTGTAGTAGGAGCTAAAAAGGTTATCGTAGCAATGGAGCATACAGCTAAAGGTAAGGCAAAAATATTGAAAGAATGTAAATTGCCACTAACAGCAGCAGGAGAAGTAGATATGATTATTACTGAAATGGCTGTAATACAAGTATCTAAAGATGGCTTATTCTTAACTGAGATAGGACCAGAAACAACAGTTGAAGAAGTAATAAGATTAACAGAAGCAGAACTAACAGTATCAGAAATGCTTAAAGTTATGGATGTTTAATTATTAAGGCACTTGCAGAGAGCCGAATTTGTATAAATAAGTTTGGCTCTCTATAAGATAAATGATCAGCAGCTCATTTTTGCAATACAAAAATAATGGGAGGTCATGATATATTATGTTTAAAAAATTTACGAATGGATGTATTGCTTTAGTTCAAAAATATTTACCTGATGCATTTTTATTCGCAGTTATTTTAACTATTATTGTTTTCGTAGCTGGTATGATAACAACAGGACAAGCACCAGTAGATATGATTAGACACTGGGGCGGTGGCTTCTGGAGCCTACTAGGATTTGCTATGCAGATGGCACTTGTAGTAGTAACAGGTTATGTATTAGCTGATACAAAACCAGTAAAAAAAGCTCTAGATAAACTTGCTTGTATTCCTAAAACTCCACGTCAAGCTATATGGTTTATTTCTTTTGTTTCACTAATTGCTATGTTTATTAACTGGGGATTTGGATTAGTTATTGGACCTTTATTTGCTAGAAGACTTTCTAAAAAAATAAAAGGTGTTGACTATAGACTATTAATAGCATCTGCCTATGCAAGTATTGCAAACTGGCATGGTGGAATATCTGGTTCTATACCTTTAAAAATGGCTACAGGTGGATTAGAAGCTGAGACAGCAGGAGCATTAACTGCTGCTATACCAATAACAGAAACTATATTTGCACCATGGAATCTTATCATGCAAATAGCTATATTAATTATAATACCATTAGTAAACTCAGCTATGCATCCAGATCCAAAAGATGTAGTATCTTTAGATACAAGCTTATTAGAAGAAGAAGTTGCAGTTGCAAAAGATAAGTCACTGATGACGCCAGCAGAGAGAGTTGAAAACAGTCCGATTCTTTCAATGATAATTGGTATAGGTGGTTTAGCATATATTGTATATTGGTTTGCGACTAAAGGATTTAACTTAGACTTAAATATTGTTAACTTTATTTTCTTATTCCTCGGCATTATTTTACATGGAAATCCAAGAAACTTCCTTGATTCTGTTGAAGGTTCTGTGAAAGGTGCTGCTGGTGTTTTAATACAATTCCCATTTTATGCAGGTATTATGGGTATGATGGTAGGAGCTAATCCAGAAGGAGTTTCATTAGCAAAAATAATATCAGACGGATTTGTTTCTATAGCTACACCAAAAACATTCCCACTTCTTTCATATCTAAGTGCTGGAATAGTTAACTTCTTTGTGCCTTCAGGTGGAGGACAATGGGCAGTGCAAGCTCCTATCATGATGCCAGCAGGAGCTGCTCTAGGTGTTAACCCTGCAGTTACAGGTATGACTATTGCTTGGGGAGATGCTTGGACAAACCTAATACAGCCATTCTGGGCTTTACCTGCTCTTGGTATTGCAGGACTTGGTGCTAGAGATATTATGGGCTACTGTATAATTGACTTAATAGTAGTAGGTGTAATAACTTGTGCTGGATTCTTATTCTTAGTTTAATTATTTAATATTAAAAGTTATGAACACTCACATAATTAAATAACTAATGTTTTAAATATATGAGCTGCTGATTTTCATTAAGGATTAAACATGGCTTTACTAGCAGGGTACACAGCTTATATAGGGTGACTTTGACTCTGTACATGCCTGTTTATTATATAGAAGTAATTTAAAGATATGAAGGATGGGAATAGCATGGGACCCCCCATCACTCGGCTTGTGACTATTAGATCCTTCATATACATTTTATGGTGTTAGTAAACACTAGGCGAGAATATTGTTGTCATATCCTCGCCTAGTGTTTATTACAGGAAAGTGTTGCAATTATATATAATCTTAAGGCTAAAAATAGTTTTTACTTATTTCCCTAAAAACTTGTCTGATATCCATACAAATTTACGTATTTCGTCAAAAAACCGTTGCAAAAACATTGAGAGGTATTATATAGTATCAATATATAGGGTAAAATAGAGGTAGAGTGGGATGATATAAATGAAAACTAATGGAAAGTCGAAAATACTCGAAAACTTAGCCTTGGTTTCACAAATAGGCATATCAATGCTAGTTCCTATTTTAGGCGGAATTTTGCTAGGCAATTTTATAGATAAAAAATTAGGAACAGGAGTAATTTTTCTTTTGACTTTTTGTGTTTTAGGAATAATCTCATCCTTTGTAACTCTATTTAATATTGCTGTGGGGCGTAATAAAAGGAAGTGATACTATGAGAACGATGGAAGGTAATTATCAACAAAAAATAATTGTTAGAGCATTAGGACTTGCCCTTATATTGTCAGGCATATTTTGGCTTCTACTTCCAAACCCTAAAGAGTATATCTATGGCTTGATCTTTAGCACATCAATAAATGTTCTCAACTTTAGACTCATGGGTATTACCTTAGAAAAAGCAATAAACATGCCCTCTAAGAATATTATGCCTTATGTTGTTGCAAATTATTTTGTAAGATATACTATATACGGTATAATGCTAGTAGTATCTGCTGTAGCAGATTATATAAGCTTATATACTGCAATATTAGGTTTATTTATGATTAAAATTGTTATACTTTCTTCTCCAATTTATGATATTATAGTAGATAAGATTTCAAAAAAAGACAAGTCTAAAAGAGGAAATTAAAGCAGTCAAAAAAAAGATTGTTAAAAAAAATACAACCTTTTGCTTTATAAACTTTATAAATTAATATTCTTACTATGAAAGGAGGTAGAAGATATGGAACCGGGAATTAAATTTACTATGCTAGGCAATCAAATATATATCCATGATAGTGTAGTTAATTCGTGGGTAATAGTAATTTTGCTGTCAATACTTGCCATTGTAGTAAATAAAAAAATTAAAAAAGCAAATATTGATGATAAGCCCAGTGGATTATTAAATGTTATGGAGATATTTGTTGAGGCCATAGAATCTTTAGTAAAAACTACAATGGGGCCAAGTAGAATAGGATTTGCTCCATTTATAGGAACTCTAGTATTGTACTTAGCGTGTGCTAATCTTTTTGGCCTAATAGGATTCACACCACCTACTTCTGATTATAATGTTACACTAGCTCTAGCAATGATTACCTTTACTTTGATTCATTTCTTTGGTATTAAATCAAATGGAATCAAAGGATATTTAAAAGGTTATTTTGAGCCTTTTCCATTATTATTTCCTATTAACCTATTAGGAGAGATTGCAACACCTATATCACTTTCTTTCCGTTTATTTGGAAATATTTTAAGTGGTGTTATTATAATGTCATTGGTATATATGGGCTTAAATAGTATATCTATGCTCATAACACCATTAGTAGCTCCAGTATTACATGTGTATTTCGATTTCTTCTCGGGGCTGATTCAAACATTTATATTTGCTATGCTTACTATGGTATACATTAGCAGTAAAATGGGAGATGAATAAAAGCAAAATTTTTATTAAATAAAAAATAAATTATGAAATTAAAGGAGGATATTATAATGTTACAAGGAATTTCAAGTGAAGCTTTTGTATTAGGATGTTCAGCAATAGGAGCAGGTTTAGCACTTATAGCAGGTATAGGTCCTGGAATAGGCCAAGGTATTGCTGCTGGTTATGGTGCACAAGCAGTTGGTAGACAACCAGAGGCAAAGGGAGATATTATCCAAACCATGCTTCTAGGTCAAGCGGTTGCAGAGACAACAGGTATCTACGGACTAGTTATAGGTATTATATTACTATTCGTAAGACCACTAATGGGAGCACTTTAGAATACAAAGAGGTGGGTACACCTACCCATCTCTTGTTTCTGCATGACTAAGCAATATAAATGGGAAGCCATTTTTTATATACTTCAGAGCAAGGAAGGGAGGCTTAAAGCATGGACGTTCAAATTAATGTATTACCAGATCTGGTCAACTTTTCACTACAGATTGCTGCAACAATAGTATTGTTTCTAATATTGAGACACTTTTTATTTGGACCAGTATCAGGCTTTTTGAATGCTAGAAAAGAAAAGATTGCTAAAGACATAGATGAAGCTAAGCTTCAAAGAGAAGAAGCTAATGCCCTAAGACTAGAATATGAATCAAGAATAGATGAAGCTAAAAATGAAGCAAGGGTAATAGTAGACTCTGCAAAGAAAAGAGGAGAAGAGCTTAAGGATCAAATTGTAGTAGAAGCAAAAACTGAAGCTAGTAATGTACTAGCTAAGGCTAAAAGCGACATACAAAGAGAAAGAGAAAAAACTATGGCTGACCTAAAGTCAGAGGTAGTTCAAATAGCTATGATGGCTGCTGAAAAGGTAGTAGAGAAAAGCTTAGACGAAAAGGCTCATAATGATATGATAAACAAGTTTATCGATGAGGTAGGGGAAGCACAATGGCAAAATTAATAGGTAAAAGATATGCAGAAGCCTTGTGTGAGGTAGCCCTTGAGCTAGATAAACTAGAAGATTTTAAAAATGAAATCAAGTCAATATCACAGGTACTTGAAAGTGAGCCAAAGCTAAAGATTATATTTGAGCATCCTAAGCTTTCAAAGGATGAGAAAAAAGACATAATAAACTCTATTTTTAAGGATAAAGTTTCTCAAGAAATACTTAACCTATGCTATATACTAATAGATAAAGGTAGAGAAAAGTTTGTAAAGGATATTAGTGAAGAATATACTAAGCTTTCAAATGAAAAGCAAGGAATAGTAGAAGCTAAAGCTATTACTGCGATTTCTATGAATGAAAAAGAAATGAAGAAGCTGGAAGATGAATTATCTAATAAGCTAGGTAAAAAGGTTCTTCTTTCTAATGTTATTGACAATACCATAATAGGTGGAGTTCTTGTAAAAATAGGCGACAAGGTTATAGATGCCAGCATTAAAGGAAGATTTGAAGAACTTCACAAGGATTTAAATAGTGTAAGAGTAAGAATAGGATAGGGGTGAAGAACTAAATGAATCTTAGACCTGAAGAAATTAGCTCAATTATAAAAGAGCAGATTAAAAGATATGAGAAAAAGCTTGATGTAGTAGATGTAGGTACAGTTATTCAAGTTGGAGACGGTATAGCAAGGATTCATGGACTTGAAAGCTGTATGTCTGGAGAGTTGTTAGAGTTCCCAGGTGAAGTATATGGTATGGCACTTAACCTTGAGGAAGACAACGTAGGTTGCGTTCTTTTAGGCTCTGATGAGAATATCAAAGAAGGCGACATAGTTAAGAGAACAGAAAGAATCGTTGAAGTTCCAGTTGGTGATGCATTAATAGGTAGAGTTGTAAACTCACTTGGTCAGCCTATAGACGGAAAAGGACCTATAAATACAGATAAGTTTAGACCTGTAGAGTCAAGAGCACCTGGAGTTATTGAAAGAAAATCAGTTTCTGCACCATTACAAACTGGTATTAAAGCCATAGACTCTATGATTCCTATAGGAAGAGGACAAAGAGAGCTTATCATAGGTGATAGACAAACAGGTAAAACAGCCATAGCTATAGATACTATAATAAACCAAAAAGGACAGGATGTTATCTGTATATATGTAGCTATAGGACAAAAAAGATCTACAGTAGCTCAGATAGTAAATACACTAGAATCAAAGGGCGCTATGGATTATTCTATCGTAGTTTCTGCAACAGCTAGTGAGCTAGCACCGCTTCAATATATAGCACCTTATGCTGGTGTGGCTATGGCAGAAGAATTTATGTATCAAGGAAAAGATGTGTTGATAATATATGATGACTTGTCTAAACACGCAGTTGCTTATCGTGCAATGTCATTACTACTAAGACGTCCACCAGGACGTGAAGCTTATCCTGGAGACGTATTCTATCTACACTCAAGACTATTAGAAAGAGCTGCAAGATTAGATGAAAAATATGGCGGAGGTTCAATAACTGCACTTCCAATTATAGAAACTCTAGCAGGAGATATATCAGCTTATATACCAACAAACGTAATATCCATAACAGATGGACAGATATTCCTTGAGTCAGAGTTGTTCTTCTCAGGACAAAGACCAGCTGTTAACTCAGGACTTTCCGTATCACGTGTTGGTGGAGCTGCACAGATCAAAGCTATGAAAAAAGTATCCGGAGGTATAAAGCTTGAGCTAGCTCAATATAGAGAGCTATCAGCCTTTGCTCAGTTTGGTTCAGAGCTTGACAAGGAAACTCAAGATAGATTATCCCATGGTGAAAGAATAATGGAGATCTTAAAACAGCCTCAATATAGCCCTATGCCTGTAGAAAAACAGATAATGGTTCTTTATGCTGTTACTAACAAGTATATGTCAGATGTACCACTAGAGAGAATAAAAGACTTTGAAAGAGAATTCCTAAACTTTATGGAAACCACTTATCCACAAGTAGGAAAGAAAATCATAGAAACAAAAGAATTAACTAAAGAAATAGAAGCTGAGCTTGTTAAAGGGATAGAAGAGTTTAAGAAGAGCTTTGCATAGCAGTATAAAACAGATTAAAGCTGTTATTCAAAGAAAAGAGAGGTGAGAACATGGCTCAAGCAATGAAGGATATAAAAAGAAGGATTAGAAGTATTAGCAGTACAAAGCAAATAACAAAGGCTATGGAATTGGTTTCATCAGCAAAGCTTAGAAAAGCTAGGGAAAAGCTCGAAAGAACTAGACCCTACTATCAAACCATAGTTAGAAGCATTGGAGACATTCTTTCTTCTACAACAGGTATAAAACATCCTTTATTGGAAAAACGCGAAGTAAAAAAGCGGGCTTTTATAGTGGTAACTGCTGACAGAGGCTTAGCAGGAGGCTACAACAGTAACGCAATAAAGCTAGCAGAAAGCAATATAGATGATAAAAACAACACTGTTTTAATAACAGCTGGTCAAAAAGGTAAGGATTACTTTAAAAGAAGAGGCTACAATATTGTTGGCGAATTTGTATCCATATCAGAAGACCCAGAGTATGCAGATGCTAGTAAAATAGGCAACCTTGCCACAGAATTATATAAAAATGGTGAGGTTGATGAAGTAAACCTAGTATATACTAGATTTAAAAGCGTTATATCTCAGGAACCGACAATACTTAAGCTTTTACCTGCTGAAAATATGAAAGAAGAAAAAACAGAAGGCTCAAAAACATTAATAGAATATGAGCCATCCCCTGAGGAAGTACTAGATTATATAATACCTAAGTATATAAACAGTGCCATATATGGTGCTTTGATAGAATCTTCAGCTAGTGAGCAAGGAGCGAGAAGAACAGCCATGGAATCTGCAACAGATAATGCAGAAGAAATGATAGACGACCTTGGACTAAAATACAACAGAGCACGTCAAGCATCCATAACTCAGGAAATATCAGAGATCGTAGGCGGAGCAGAAGCGCTTAAATAATTAACGATAGTGTAACGATGGTTTAACGATAGAGTAACAATAGTTTAACGATAGAGTAACAATAGTTTAACGATAGTGTAGCAATAGTTTAACGATAGTGTAACGATGGTTTAACGATAGTGTAGCAATAGTTTAACGATAGTGTAACGATGGTTTAACGATAGTGTAACGATGGTTTAACGATAGTTTAACTACTGTTCAACTACTGTTCAACTACTGTTCAACTACTGTTCAACTATAGTTCAACCACTGTTCATAAAGCAAAGGAGTGAAATAAATGGCCGAAAAAAACATAGGTAAAGTAGTTCAAATAATCGGACCTGTGTTGGATATAAGATTTAGCGAAGAAAATCTGCCAAACCTTCTAAATGCTATAGAAATACAAGGACAAGATTCTAAGGTAGTGGCAGAGGTGGCACAGCACATTGGCGACGATACAGTTAGATGTATTGCCATGTCTTCCACAGATGGCCTTGTTAGAGGCATGGAGGCTGTAGATACAGGAAGCCCTATAACAATTCCTGTAGGAAAGGCTACATTAGGAAGATTATTTAATGTTCTTGGAGAAACAATTGATGAAGTTGGCGCTATAGATACAGAAGAACACTTCCCAATCCATAGACCATCACCATCATTTGAAGAACAAGAAACAGCTACTGAAATATTTGAAACAGGAATAAAAGTTATAGACTTAATAGCACCATATGCAAAAGGTGGTAAAATAGGTCTATTCGGTGGAGCAGGTGTTGGAAAGACAGTTCTTATTCAAGAGCTTATTAACAACATAGCAAAAGAGCACGGTGGATTATCAGTATTCTCCGGTGTTGGAGAGAGAACAAGAGAAGGAAATGACCTATACTATGAAATGAAAGACTCTGGAGTTATAGACAAAACAGCACTAGTATTTGGCCAGATGAATGAACCACCAGGAGCTAGAATGAGAGTTGCATTAACAGGACTTACAATGGCAGAATACTTTAGAGATGTGCAAGGACAGGACGTACTTCTATTTATAGACAATATATTTAGATTTACTCAAGCAGGCTCAGAGGTTTCAGCTTTACTTGGACGTATGCCAAGTGCCGTTGGTTACCAGCCTACATTGGCTACAGAGATGGGACTTCTACAAGAGAGAATCACATCTACTAAGAAAGGCTCAATAACATCAGTTCAGGCTGTATATGTACCTGCAGACGACTTAACAGACCCTGCACCAGCTACTACATTTGCTCACTTGGATGCTACAACAGTTTTATCACGTGCAATATCAGAGCTAGGAATATATCCAGCAGTTGACCCACTAGATTCATCATCTAGAATCCTAGACCCATTAGTTGTAGGAGAAGAGCATTACCAGGTAGCTCGTGAAGTACAAGAAATTCTTCAAAGATACAAAGAGCTTCAAGATATTATAGCTATACTTGGTATGGATGAATTATCTGAGGACGATAAAGTAACAGTTGCACGTGCTAGAAGAATTCAACGTTTCTTATCTCAACCATTTAGTGTTGCAGAGCAATTTACAGGTATGCCAGGAGCATATGTACCACTAAAAGAAACTATTAGAGGCTTTAAGGAAATACTTGAAGGAAAGCATGACAATCTTCCTGAATCAGCATTCTTATTCGTAGGAACAATAGAAGAAGCTGTTGAAAAAGCTAAGAAAATGGGATATTAGGAGGTGCTTTAAATGGCAGGATTTATGCTAGAAATAGTAACTCCTGATAGGAAGTTTTTCGAAGAAGAAGTAGACATGATAATAGTAAGAGGCGTAGAAGGAGAATTAGGTATTCTAAAGGGTATGTCACCCTTAGTAACTCCACTTGGCATAGGAAAGATTCAGATAAAACAAGGCGACAAAACTAGAACAGCAGCAGTGGCAGGTGGATATATAGAAGTAACTAAAGAAAAATCAACTATTGTTTCAGACGCTTGCGAATGGCCTGAAGAAATAGATGTAGAGAGAGCAGAAGAAGCAAAGAAAAGAGCAGAAGAAAGACTAGCAAGAAGAGACAATATAGACGTAGCAAGAGCAGAAATCTCTCTTAAAAAAGCAGTAAACAGAATAAATGTTGCAGAAGAAGAATAAAAATTATAAAAATGAGTTGGAATTTTCCAACTCATTTTGTTTTTTTCTATGTATAAAACCCCCTATTAGATGTTAATACTTGTTTATGAGGAAAGGTGGCTCCATTGCAAAAGTGTTTTGTCCCCCTTTACATTTTTGCATTTTATCCTTTCCTCAAATTACTTAATTGAACAGTAGTTAAACAGTAGTTGAATAGTAGTTGAACAGTAGTTGAACAGTAGTTGAACAGTAGTTGAACAGTAGTTGAACAGTAGTTGAACAGTAGTTGAACAGTAGTTGAACAATAGTTTAACAATTGTTAAACTATCGTTACACTATCGTTAAACTATCGTTAAACTATCGTTAAACTATCGTTACACTATCGTTTAACTATCGTTAAACTATCGTTAAACTATCGTTAAACTATCGTTAAACTATCGTTACACTATCGTTACACTATCGTTAAACCGGAGGGGTAAAATGAAAAAGATAAAAAATATTATTTCAATTGGACTCATAATACTACTAACATTTATAAATTGGTCATATGCAGACAAGGAAGGTTTAAAAAATGAAGACCTGTTCATAAAGGCCTTTGAAGAAACAGGAGCAGATTTTTTTCAGCTCAACCTTAATTTTAGCGGAACTATGTTCGAAGATTATAAGGATAGGGAAGAACTTAGTTTAATTATGGACTACATAATAAAAGAATTAGATTTAATCGGATTAGAAGAAAAAGAGGAAGCTGAATACGAAGATATAAATACAGAAGCCTTTAGTAGCTGCCAAATAGTCACCTATGGAAAGGACAAGGAGCAAGGCTTATTTACTATAATACTTTATTCATATTTAGATAAAGAAGCAAATACTGGAGAAACAAGTATAGTAATAGACATTACACAAGAAAAAGATTATAATAAACTTGGAGAAACAACAAGAAAAATTGAAAATTTGTATAAAACATACAATATAAAATCAGAAAATACCTATTGCATTATTGGTACATTTGAGGCAGAATTAGATATGAGAAATGTACTAAAAAAAATAACAAAAGCTCTTTCCATAACAAATAGCAGTAAAATAGAAGGTCTAATAGAAAATGAAATAATAAGCATTTCCGCATATTCACCAGATATTGATAGATTTATATATACAGGAAATAAAAAGATGAATTTAAATATTGCTATGAGTTATAATGAATATGAAGGGAAAACATATATACTTATGGGATACCCAATAATTGCAATAGGATACTAACAGCCAACTAAGAACTAACAACAAAAGGGAGGAAACAATACGTGCCAAAGATTATTGTTGAGAAGAGTCCTGCATTAAAAGGCTCTGTAAAAGTTAGTGGAGCAAAAAACTCTACACTACCAATTATAGCAGCTTCACTTCTTTCGCAAGAAACATGTACACTTGAAGATATTCCAGCTTTAGATGATGTAGATGTAATAAGTGAAGTTCTTGCAGCTTTAGGTGTTGACATAAATAGACATAATAAAAATATTTTAGAGATTAATTCTTCAAAGATAACTAATATTGAAGCACCCTATGAATTAATGAGAAAAATGAGAGCTTCTTTTCTAGTAATGGGACCTTTATTGGCCAGGATGGGTAAAGCAAGAATATCTCTTCCTGGAGGCTGTGCCATAGGTACTAGACCTATAGATTTGCACTTAAAAGGGTTTAAGGCATTAGGAGCAAATATAGAAGTAGGTCATGGCTATGTAGAAGCATATGCAGATAAACTAATTGGAGATAAGATATATCTTGATTTTCCAAGTGTGGGAGCCACAGAAAACATAATGATGGCAGCTACAATGGCAAAGGGAGAAACAATCATAGAAAATGCTGCAATGGAGCCTGAAATAGTAGATTTAGCAAATTTCCTTAATAAAATGGGGGCAGATATAAAGGGCGCAGGTACTAACAATATCAGAATAAAGGGAGTAACAGAGCTAGGCAAGACAAGACACTCAGTAATTCCAGACAGAATAGAGGCAGGAACATATATGATAGCTGCTGCTATAACTGGAGGAGATGTACTTATTGAAAATGTAATACCTAGCCATATTAAACCTATAATTGCAAAGCTAATAGAAGCAGGAATAGATGTAGAGGAAAAAGAAGATAGTGTGAGAGTCATTGCTAAGAATGGCATAAAATCCGTTGATATAAAGACACTTCCTTATCCTGGTTTTCCTACAGATATGCAGTCGCAATTTATGGCACTAATGAGTATAGCCAATGGAACTAGTGTAATGATAGAAACTGTATTTGAAAATAGATTCATGCATGTTGATGAGCTAAAAAGAATGGGAGCAAATATAAAAATTGACGGTAGAAGCGCAATTATACAAGGTACAGATAAGATGATGGGAGCACCTGTAAAAGCTACAGATTTAAGAGCAGGAGCAGCACTTATATTAGCAGGATTAGTATCAGAGGGCCATACAGAAATAAGCGATATATATCATATAGACAGAGGATATACAGACATAGAACAAAAGCTTTCAAATATGGGAGCTAAAATATATAGAGTAGAATAAGATAAAGCTGACAAGGAAATAAGGACTTGTCAGTTTTTTAGTTGCGAATGATGGAACAATAGGGGAACGATAGTTTAACAATAGTTTAACAGTAGAGGAACAATAGTTGAACGATGGTTAAACTATCGTTCAACAACCGTTTAACTACCGTTAATATAAATTGTATAACTTTTTGCTTTAAGAAGGAATTTTCTTTCTTTTATAGAATAATATTATTAATGTGCAAAAAATAAATCTTAAAGGAGGATTATTATGAACTTCAAGAAAACAAGAATTCTTAGCTTAATAGTTACACTTTCAATGGTACTAGGACTAGTCTTTGCACCAATAGTAGGAGTTTATGCAGAAGAAAATACAATAGAAATTACAATAGTACATACAAACGATACCCACTCAAGAGTTGAAGCTGGAATAGGATTTGCAAAGATTGCAGCAAAAGTAAAAGAGCTAAAAGAAGCAAATCCAAACACTTTATTAGTTGATGCAGGTGACACACTTCATGGACAAAGCTTTGCTACAATCTCAAAGGGAGAAAGTATAGTTAAGGTTATGAATGCTATGGGATATGATGTAATGACTCCTGGCAACCATGATTTTAACTATGGACAAGACAGATTATTAGAACTTAAAGAATTAATGGAATTTCCATTAATAGCTGCAAATGTTATAAAAACAGATGGTTCTCCATTACTTGAGCCATTTGTAATAAAAGAAGTTGGCGGACTAAAAATAGGTATATTTGGTCTTGCAACCCCAGAGACTACAGTTAAAACAAATCCTAAAAATGTTATAGGATTAACATTTAAAGATCCAGTAGAGTCTGCAAAAGAAATGGTAGCAAAGCTTAAGGAAGAAAAAGTAGATGCTATAATAGCATTGGCACATTTAGGAATTGATGAAGAAAGTGTAGATACAGCTTACAAGGTAAGAGACAATGTAGAAGGAATAGACCTTATAATAGATGGACACAGTCATACACATCTAGACAAAATAGACAATGAAGAAAAAGCTACTAAGATAGTACAAACAGGAGAATACAACAATAACTTAGGTATAATTAACTTAACCTTCAAAGATGGAAAATTAGAAAGTATAGAGCCTACACTATTTAGTTTAGAAGCAGCAGCAGAATTAGAAGCAGATGCTGATGTAGCTGCTCTTATTGCAGAAGTAAAAAAAGGAAATGAAGAAATCACTTCAGTAGTAGTAGGAAAAACAGACGTGGTACTTGTTGGAGAAAGAAACAATGTAAGAGGTGGAGAAACAAACCTTTCAAACCTTATAACAGCTGCAATGCTATCAGCATCAGAAGCTGACATGGCTATAACAAATGGTGGTGGAATAAGAGCTTCAATAGAAGCTGGAGATATCACTATGGGAGATATAATAACAGTTCTTCCATTTGGTAACTATGTTATAGTAAAGGAATATACAGGGGCACAAATATTAGCAGCTCTTGAGCATGGAACAGCTAGTTATCCAGCAGCTGCAGGTTCATTTGCACAGGTAGCAGGTGCAACATTTACTCTAGATTTAAATGCAGAAGCAGGCAGTAGAGTTAAAGACGTTAAAATAGGTGGAGAGCCACTTGACTTAGGTAAAACATACAAGGTAGCTACAAACGACTTCATGGCAGCAGGTGGAGACGGATATGAAATGTTTAAAGAAGGAGCTCTTGTAGTTGAACTACCAGGTCTTGACGAAATCCTGATTGAATATGTTAAGGAGTTAGACTCAATACCAGCAACAGCTAATCCAAGAATGACAGTAATAGAGAAAGAAGTAGTAGAAGAACCAACACCAGAACCAACACCAACTCCAGTAGAAGAGCCAAAGGTAGAAGTACCAGCTGGACAAAAATACACTGTAAAGGCTGGAGACGTACTTTGGAGAATAGCTAAACAATTTGGCTTAGCTTGGGAAAAGCTAGCTGAATTCAACAGCCTAAAGAATCCACATCTAATATTCCCAGGACAAGAAATTTTGATACCATAGAACTATAAAAACGAGGGCAACCTCGTTTTTTTATTGAGAACGGTTGAACCATAGTTTAACGATTGTTCAACTACCGTTCAACTACCGTTCAACTACCGTTCAACTACTGTTCAACTACTGTTCCCCTACCGTTCAACAACTGTCCAACTAAAAAATGACATAATTGGTTAATTTGGAAGGATTTTTTGGACGAGTATAGAATATATTGTATTACGTAGTAAAAATTCAATTATTAAGGAGGATGACAAATGAAATTTAAAACTAAAAAAATACTTAGCCTAATTGTAACACTTTCATTATTATTAGGTATTTTCGTAGTGCCAGCAATGGCAAACGCTGAAGATACAGTGAAGATTACTATATTAGGCACTACAGACGTTCATGGCAACATCTATAATTGGTCATACGAGGATGCAAAAGCAAATGAAAGTGTTGGTCTTGCAAAGGTTTTCACAGTTGTACAAAAGGTAAGAGAAGAAAATCCTAACACAATACTGTTAGACAATGGTGATACTATACAGGGAACAGTGTTGACAGATGACTTATACAATGTAAACCTAGATGAGCCTAATCCAGTGATAGCAGCTATGAACTTTATGGGCTACGATGCAATGACATTAGGTAATCATGAGTTTAACTTTGGACTTGATCTAGTTAATAAAATAATAGAAGAAGCAGAATTTCCTATGTTATCAGCAAACACTTATAAAAGAGCAGATGATACACACTATGTAAAGCCTTATATAGTAAAAGAAATAGCAGGAGTTAAAGTAGGTATTTTAGGCTTAACAACACCAAGTATCCCAAGATGGGATGGAGCTAAAGTAGACAGCCTTTACTTTACACATATGGCAGAAGAAGCAGAAAAGCAAATTAAATTATTAAAAGAAACAGAAAAAGTAGACATCATAATAGCTACAGCTCACTCAGGACTAGAAAGCAGACACGAGGAAGACGGTGGCGATGCTGTTAAACTAGTTATAGAAAGAAATCCTGAAATAGAAGCAATGCTAATAGGCCACGACCATGAAAGCATAGCAAGAATGGAAGGAAATGTAGCTATAGGAGCTGCAAGAGACCAAGGCAGACAAGTAGTTAGAATAGACTTAACCTTACAAAAAGATGGAGAAGGCTGGAAGGTAATAGAAAAGACTCCTTCACTTATAGAAGTAGTAGAATTTGAAGCATCAGAAGAGCTAAAAGAGCATACTAAAGTATACCACGAAGCTACATTAGAATTCTTAAAGGAAACTTTAGGAGTAGCAACAGATGATTTCCACCCAGCATCTGAAGTAAAAGGTATTCCAGAGGCTCAAGTAAGAGATACAGCAGTTATAGATCTTATAAATACAGTACAGCTTAAGTATACAGGAGCAGACATAGCTGCAGCAGCACTGTTTAAGAATGATTCTAACATCAGAAAAGGGAACATTTCATTTAATAATATATTTGACATATACAAATACCCTAACACTCTTGTAGGGGTAGAGGTAACAGGAAAAGAGCTAAAGGCTTATATGGAATGGTCAGCAGCATATTATAACACTTACAAACCAGGAGATGTGACTATAAGCTTTAATCCTAACATAAGAGGCTATAACTATGATATGTTTGCAGGAGTAGAATACAAGGTAGACATATCTAAGCCAGTAGGAGAAAGAATAGTAGACCTAGTATTTAAGGGTAATCCAGTAAAAGAAGATGATGTATTTAAGCTTGCTATCAACAACTATAGATATAGTGGAATGAAGGATATGGGAATCATAAATGGTGAAGCATACCTAGAAACAGACCCAATATCACTTAGAAGCTATATAGCAGATTATATTAAAGAGCAAGGAACTATTTCTCCAGAGGTAGATAACAACTGGAGTGTTGTGGGAGCAGATTTAAATCATCCATTAAGAGACTATATAATAGAGCAAGTAAATAAAGGAGAAATACAAGTACCTGTATCACAAGATGGAAGAACACCAAATGTTAAAGCTCTTAATGTTTATGAGCTAGCAGCAGAAGGAAAAATACCTGCTGAATTAGCAAAAGAGCATGGACTATTACCAACAGAAGAACCAGCTCCAGAACCAATACCAGCACCAGCTCCAGTAGAAGAGCCAAAGGTAGAAGTACCAGCTGGACAAAAATACACTGTAAAAGCTGGAGACGTACTCTGGAAGATAGCAGAACAATTTGGATTAGCTTGGGAAAAGCTAGCTGAATTCAATAGCCTAAAGAATCCACACCTAATATTCCCAGGACAAGAAATCTTAATACCATAGAACTATAAAAAAGCCAAGGATAAATTCCTTGGCTTTTTTAATTCCTAAAAATTTTTTCATATAGCTTATCCCCCACGCATACAATTTAATTAAAGCAGAACGATGGTGTAACAATAGTTTAACGATTGTTTAACTACTGTTCAACTACTGTTCCTTTACTGTTCAACTACCGTTCAAAAAAGGGGGAAGCGCATGAGAAACATAATTATATACATAGTATTTATTTTATTCATTACCATATTGCTACCTTTATTTTTAGTAAAAGGATGTAGCGTGGACAAGGAAACCCCTATAAAAGATAGTCCACAAAAGGTAGCTCAAAATAAGGAGCTTGTCAAAATATACAATACAAAAACTAAAAACACAGACGAAATGGAGCTAGAGGAATATCTTAAAGGAGTATTAGCTGCAGAGATGCCTGCAGCATTTCATATAGAAGCCCTAAAGGCTCAAGCCATAGCCGCAAGAACCTATGCGCTAAACCGTATTCAAAGATATGGTCAAGGACACCCCGAGCATATTACAGCGCCATTATGTACTGGAGTACATTGTCAGGCATACCTTACCTTAGCTGAGCTAAAAGACAAACATGGAGAAAGCTGGATTATAGAATATTGGCCTAGAATAGTAAGTGCAGTAGAAGATACTAAGCATATGGTGCTTACATATGATGGTGAGCTAATAGAAGCAGCTTACCATTCTACAAGCGGGGGTATGACAGAGGATTCGGAAAATGTATTTGCAACTGCAAGACCATATTTAAGGTCCGTCCAAAGCCCTTACGAAGAAGGAGCTCCTAAGCTAAAGGATAGTATATCCATGCCCTTCAACGACTTTGTGAAAAAGCTAAATGAAAAGTATCCAAATACCAAAATTACTAAAAAAAATATAACACAAATGATAAAGGTAGCTGACAAAAGCGATACAGGCAGGATAATGAAGCTAATGATAGGAGACAAAATAGTAGAAGGAAGAGAATTTAGAGCGCTCTTCAATCTAAATTCTACTAACTTTAAAGTAAACTTAATAGGAGACACCATACAAATAGAAACTCTTGGGAATGGTCATGGAGTAGGTATGAGTCAATGGGGAGCCAACGGCATGGCTAAAAACGGCAGTTCACATGAAGAAATATTAAAGCATTACTATCAAGGAGTGGAGATAAGGAAATATAATTAAGAATTAAAAATTTCAATAACAGTAGTGGAACGATAGTTTAACAATAGTGTAACGATAGTTTAACAATAGTGTAACAATAGTGTAACGATAGTTTAACGATAGTTTAACGATAGTTTAACAATTGTTTAACTACTGTTTAACTACTGTTCAACTACTGTTTAACTACTGTTTAACTACTGTTCAACTACTGTTTAACTACTGTTCAACTACTGTTCAACTAGCAACTAAAAAACTGAGATTCTTCTCATCTGTTCAGAAAGACAGTCCCTAGCTTCTAAATTTTAGTATTTAGCTAAGAACTAAGAACTAACACCGTCATTCTGAGCGTAGTGAAGAATCTCTATTTTTTTGCAAAAAATATATTTTTCTATGTATGAATTTTCTAAAGCTGGTCATAATATCTAATGGAGGTGGGGCGTATGGACGAGTTTAACAAAAAACCAAATGATAGTGAAATTGATAATGACAAAAAAGATAAAACTAATTTAATTCTAAATAGAATAGGTAAAGCGACAAAAACAATTACAGACAAAGATGGTTTTTATATTATCTTATTCCTTTGTATATGTATAGTAACAACCACAGCAGTATGGGTGTCAAAAAGTAATTATGATAAAGCAAACAAACTAGACAACGAAGATTATATTGAATTTGCTAAGGGCTATTTTGATGACATTGATGACCTTGAAGAAGAGGATAAAAATGTCACATTAATAGAGAAAAAAGAAGCACCATTAACTCAAGATACAAAAGACAAAGAGGCGGCCACCTCAGAAGAACAAATGATAAAAGTTACATCAACATTAGAAAATACTACACAAAAACAAGAATTAGCGGCAGTAGCAATGGTCCAGCCGGTTTTAGGGAACATAGGCATGGATTATGCAGATAATAGGCTAGTATATTCAAAAACCCTAGAACAATGGACTACACACAATGGAATAGACATAAAAGGAAGTGAAGGAACAGCAGTAAAGGCAGTTCTTGATGGAACCGTCATAGAAGTAGAAAAAGACACTGAGCTAGGAATAGTCATCACTATAGATCATGGGAACGGACTACAAACAAAATACGGGTGTCTATCAACAGCTGACATGGTCACAGTTGGCAAGGAAGTAAAAAAAGGTGATGCAATAAGTGGAATAGGTAAAGGAGTAGGTATTGAATTAGCAGATGGACCACATCTACATTTTGAAGTAATTAAAGACGGGAAAAATGTTAATCCCAAGCAGTTTTTACCTAAGCTTAAATAATATTTACAAAATAATGCACAACGTAACGTCAGTAGTTCTAATATATGAATTTTTCGCATAAGTATTATTTAAAAAGACTCATATTCACAAGAATACCGCAAAGGGGGTTGAATTATTGAAGGATTATATAGAGGAAAGGGCATTGGAGATTGCCAAATATATAATAAGAGAAAAAGCTACAGTAAGACAAACCGCTAATGTTTTTGGTGTAAGTAAAAGTACTGTACATAAGGATGTAACCGAACGTCTCCCTAGGATAAACCCTCTTGTAGCAGGAAATGTAAAAAAAGTGCTAGATATGAACAAGGCAGAGAGACATATTAGAGGCGGCAAGGCAACTAAAATGAAGTACAAAGCAATCAACAACTAATGAAGATTTTCAAAACTTAATATAAAAAAAACAAAAAATATTATTTCCAACTGGAGATAATATTTTTTTGTTATATTTACAAGAAAAAAAGAGGAATTTTGGAAAATATATAGAAATAGATTAGGATACTGTATTTACGGTGAATTGACTGTACTAAACATGCGATAATAAAAATGAAAGAGAGGTTTAGATATGTTTTCATTAAGATCTGATATGGGTATTGACTTAGGGACAGCCAGTATATTAGTGTACATAAAAGGAAAAGGAATAGTACTTCAAGAGCCATCGGTAGTTGCTATAGACAAAAATTCAAATAAATTGTTAGCAGTAGGCGAAGAAGCAAGAAGAATGCTAGGGAGAACTCCTGGCAACATAATAGCTATAAGACCACTTAAGGACGGAGTAATTTCTGATTATGAAATAACAGAGCGAATGCTTAAATACTTTATAGATAAAGCAGCAGGAAGGATGGTCTTTAAACCAAGGGTCATAGTATGTGTGCCTAGTGGAGTTACAGAGGTAGAAAAAAGAGCGGTATTAGAAGCCTGCAATCAAGCAGGTGCTAGAAAAACATATTTAATAGAAGAGCCTGTAGCAGCAGCCATAGGAGCCGGATTAGACATAACAGAGCCTACTGGTCATATGATAGTAGACATAGGCGGAGGCACTACAGACGTTGCAGTAATATCCCTAGGAGGAATAGTAGTAAGTAAATCAATAAAAGTAGCTGGAGATAAATTTGACGAAGCCATAGTAAGATACATAAGAAAGAAGCACAATATTATGATTGGAGAAAGAAGTGCTGAAGAATTAAAGATAAATGTAGGAACTGCATATCCAAGAAAAACTCAGGTTTCAATGGATATAAGAGGACGAAACCTAGTCACTGGTCTTCCTAAAAATGTGAGTATTACATCAGAGGAAATGCTTGAGGCATTAGAGGAGCCAGTAACTGCCATAGTAGAGACAGTACATTCAGTTCTCGAAAAAACACCACCAGAGCTAGCAGCTGATATAGGAAATATTGGCTTGGTAATGACAGGCGGAGGTTCATTATTGTGGGGAATGGATGAGCTTATAAACAAGAGAACAGGTATACCTGTCCACATAGCAGAAGATCCTGTGTCATGTGTTGCTGTAGGTACAGGAAAATCATTAGAGTGGGTAGATGTTCTTGAAAACAGTGTATTATCAGATGAACAAAGAAGAAAAAGTTATGATTAGGAGTTGGTTTTATGAATAGATCCATGTATATTGCAGCATCAGCCTTACTATTAAACCAAAAAAGAATAGATGTAATATCTAATAACCTTGCCAATGCAAATACTAAGGGCTTTAAAAAAGACATAGTCATATCAGAAGCCTTTCCAGAGGTACTGCTTAGCAAGATTAACGACAGGATAGACATGGACAACCATAAGGCTTTTAGAGGAGTAAATGTACAAGTAGAAGAAGATGCATACACTTTATCAATTAATTCAGGATATTTTAAAGTAAGAACACCTGCTGGCGTAGGCTATAGTAGGGACTTGAAATTTATAATAGATGATAATGGTTATCTTAAAACTCATTATAAGGATCTAAATGCACAAAATAAAACAGACGGAGAAAACTATGTATTAGGTCAAAATGGACCTATAAGAGTAGAAGACAGAAACATAGAAATTGACAATAGAGGAAATGTAATCTCTAATGGACAAATAGTAGATAATCTTATAACCTTTACACCTTTTAATGTAATAGGGACAACTAGTGGTGGAGTTAGATTAGATAAAGTAGGAATAGACTACACAGAAGGCACTCTAATCGAAACAGGGAACAAGCTTGACCTAGCCTTAAAGGGTGACGGATTTTTTAGTATAGAAACGCCAGAGGGCATAAGGTACACAAGAGATGGTTCATTTACATTGAACTCTAATGGAGAGCTAGTAACTAAGGAAGGCTATGCTGTATTAGGACAATATGGTCCTATAGTACTATCCCATAATAGTTTCGATATTAATGAGAATGGTGATATAATTGTAGAAGGACAAGTCGAAAATAGTCTAGTTATAGTAAGCTTTGACAACAAAGAATATCTGAGAAAACAAGGAAACAATCTATACGCAGTTTTAGAAAATGTAGATCCAGGTGAAACTGAGTTTGTAGGTCAAGTACTGTCAGGATACCTAGAGGCCTCAAATGTAGATACCATAAAAGAAATGGTAAGCATGATAACAGCCTACAGAAGCTACGAGTCAAGCCAAAAAGTAATAAAAACCCAAGACGAGCTTCTAGAAAAGATAGTAAATGAATTAGGAAGAGTTTAGAACAATAGTTGAACGATAGTTTAACGATGGTTAAACGATTGTTACTTGACTGTTAAACTACTGTTAAAAAAGGATGTGAATTTATGATTCGTTCATTGTACACAGCAGCAACAGGAATGAAAGCTCAACAGCTAAACATAGACACAATATCAAATAACCTATCCAATGTAAACACAAATGGATATAAAACACAAAGAGCAGAATTTAAAGACTTATTATATGTAGCCATGAAAAAGACAAACCTAACAGATGATGGAGGTGCTCCAGTAAATCTTGAAGTGGGACATGGAGTTATGCCTACTGCTACTACAAGAGATTTTAGAAAAGGGAGCCTAATACCTACAGAAAATCCTCTTGACTTTGCTATAGATGGAGAAGGATTTTTTTCAGTATTGCTACCTAATGAACAAGTAAGATATACTAGAGATGGAAGCTTTAAGCTAAGCGTAGACGGAGACGAAGCTATGCTAGTTACATCTGACGGTTATATAGTACTTGATGAAGATGATGCTGAGATAATCATCGAAAGCGGGATGAAGGACATAAACGTAGACCAATTTGGCTATATAACTGCAAGAGATGAAGATGATGAGATAATTGAAATAGGAAGACTAAAAATAGTCAACTTTATAAATCCAGCAGGTCTACTAAGTGAAGGACAGAATCTATTCAGCATGACAGCTGCATCTGGAGAAGAGTACATGCTAGAGCCAGAGGAAATGGAAAGCAAGATAATACAAAGATACCTAGAAGCTTCAAACGTCCAAGTAGTAGACGAAATGGTAAATATGATAACTGCACAAAGAGCTTATGAAATAAACTCAAAAACAATACAAGTATCAGATGAAATGCTTCAGATGGCAAATAATCTAAGAAGGTAATAAAAACTTAAGGTGATTTTATGAATATAATCGATTCAAATCTTAATATGTTAATAAATACAAATGCATATGATGAAAACAAAATCAAACAAACAGCCCAAAATGCAAATAATAAGGAAGATGACAAGGTCCTTATGAAAGCGTGTCAAGATTTTGAAGCCATATTTGTTCATATGCTACTAAAATCCATGCGTTCAACTGTGGAAGACAGCGGACTAATAGAGAAAAGCACAGCAAGAGAAATATTCGAAGACATGCAGGACCAAGAGCTAGCTAGCCATCTAAGCAAAGAAAGCAATGGCATAGGCATAGCCAAAATGCTCTACGAGCAAATGAAAAGAAACTACTAAAGAAGGCCAAGGCCTTCTTTTTGTCATCTTTAGCTGTTAGCTAGTAGCTAACAACTAACAACTAACAACTAACAACTAACAACTAACAAAGGGGGCTATCCATGTCATTTTTACCCGTACTAACCCAAACCATGATATTATTTATGCTAATATTAATAGGATTCGCAATAAAAAAGAAAAATGTAGTAACGGATCAAATGCTAAAGGACTTATCAGGACTGATAATGAACATAACACTTCCAGCTCTAATCATGACATCAATGAGCTACAAATTCTCCATGGATATGTTCAACAATGCAGTCATGATATTTGGATACGGTGCAATATCCTATGCCTTTGCTATAATATTTGCATTTGTTTTTAATAAAATATTCAAAACGGAAGAGCCCGAAAAAGGAGTGTATAGCTTCTTGATAGTATTTCCAAATACGGCATTCATGGGATTCCCCATACTAAATGCAATATATGGAGAAACAGGTATTTTCTATGGAGCAGTATACAACATCCTTTTCAATATAATTATGTGGACACTGGGAGTAAAATATTTAACAGCACATTCAAAATTAAAAGACAGAAAAGAATCTATGCTAAAGGATTTTCTAAATCCTGGTATGGTATCTATATTTATAGGAATATTATTTTTTCTAGCACCCTTTGAAATACCAGAGATTATTAACAGCCCTCTCAAGCTATTAGGAGATACTACAACACCTCTTGCAATGCTAGTGTCTGGAGGTATGCTGGCTAATATAAAGGGGACAGAAGTATTAAAAAACAAAAAGCTATATATAGTCACCGTACTAAGACTACTAACAATGCCTATATTGATGCTCTTTTTACTTTCAATGCTGCCTATGCCAGAAATAATTAGGGGAGCACTAGTAGTTCTCAGCGGAATGCCATCAGCAATGAACACAGCCATATTCGCAACAAAATACAACTCCAACTCAAAACTAGCATCCCAAGGAGTATTTATAACAACACTACTAAACATGATATCAGCACCATTAATTATATATTTACTAACAAAAATATAAGGGTATGTGGTATAATATATAGGAATTGTTTAGAGATATAGCTTTTAGTTATTAGCTCTTAGTTCTTAGCCCAAAACAGTGTTAAAGAGGGTAGTATTTATGAATGATAGCTTTGAGAAGTTAGAAGTTTGGAAGAGACAAAATATCACTTAATCTTAGCAAGAGACTTAGGTTATGTTGATAATATAAAATATAAGGATATAAAAGAATTAGCTGATGAAGTTGGTAGAATGCTTAATGGACTAATAAACAGTCTAACAACTAACAACCAACAACTAACAACTAACAAGGGGGATAGATCATGCTAAACAACATACAAATACAAAGCATAATTCCACATAGATACCCATTCCTTCTAGTAGACAAAATCATAGAGCTAGAGGAAGGGAAAAAAGCAGTAGGCATAAAGAACGTAACAATAAATGAACCCTTTTTCCAAGGTCACTTTCCAAACAACCCACTAATGCCAGGAGTGCTCATAGTGGAAGCCATGGCACAGGTAGGAGCAGTAGCAGTCATGACCCTAGAAGAAAATAAAGACAAACTAGCAGTATTTACAGGCATAGATAAAATAAGGTTCAGAAAGCAAGTAAGACCTGGAGATACACTTAAAATGGAAGTAGAGCTAATAGCTATGAGAAGAGGAATAGGCAAAGCAGAAGCAGTAGCCTATGTAGATGGAGAAGTAGCTTGTAAAGGAACATTAATGTTTGGAATTATAGATAAATAATATAGTAGGGGCGTACCTTTGGTCGCTCAAAAACGAAAGCGAGGTCAAACCATGCAACAACAACCAATACAACAATACGACTACGAAGAAATATCCCTAAGAGAACTCATAGAAACACTAATAAAAGGCTGGAAGCTAATAGCAATCATAACAGCTATCTGTGTACTAGTAGCAGGAGTATATAGCTTTTTTATAATAGATCCTACATACGAAGCAAAATCAGTACTCATGGCATCATTTGCCACAGACAAGCTAGTAAACATAAGCAAAAACGGAGATAGTGTAGAAGGCATACTAAACACCATATCTACATATCCAGTACTGACCATACAAACATATAAGGAGCAAATAAAAAGCCCTAAAATCTTACAACAGGTAATAGAAGACCTAAACCTATCCGAAAGGGAAATAACAAGAGTAGGTCTAAGAGACATGATAGCTCTTGAAGCTATAAAAGATACAAACCTTATAGAAATAAAAGTATCAAGCAGTGACCCAGAGCTAGCTGCTAACATAGCAAATGCTATGTCTACAAGATTTACAGAGTTTGTAACTGACTTGTCAAAACAACAAGCCTCTAAGTCCTCTAAGTTTCTTAAAGCTCAAATAGAATCAGAGAAGTCGAAGCTAGACGAGGCTTCTTTAGAGCTTAAAAGGATAATGGCTCAACCAAGAGGAGTAGATGAATTAGCAAGTGAGCAAGCAGCAAAGCTTACATTATTAAGCGAATATAAGGTTGGAGTAGTAGAAAAAGAAGTTGCATTAAACAAATTAAAAGCAGGGCTAGCAGCAGCAGAGGAAGAGCTAAAAAACACTCCACAGATACTAGTGACTAATAAATCAGTATCAGAAGATCAGCTCTTAGGTCGTATAGTTTCAGAAAAGAATAATATGTCAGCAGCTGAGGCTTCTAGCATTACAATGAAAAACGAAGAGGTAAACATAAACTATATTGAGCTATCAACAAAAGTAGCCGAGTATAAAATACTGGTATCAGAGACAACAAAAGAACTAGAGTTGATGAAATCAAAAATAGACCAGACACAGAAGGAAATAGAAAAGATACAGTCAGAACTAGCAGAAAAGAAACACGAGCTTAACCTAGTACAAAGAAACGTAGATATAGCACAGGGAACCTATGATGCTTTTCTAAAAAAATATGAAGAAATAAGGGTAGCAGAGACAACGGAAATGGGAGAATCCACCATTAACATAGTCTCTCCAGCACTAGTACCTATCAAACCAGTAGGACCGAGAAAGATGCTCAATGTAGCCGTAGCAGGAGTACTAGGCATTATGCTAGGAGTATTCATAGCATTCTTCAAAGAATACTGGAAAAACTCAGCAGTTAGCAGCAACTAACAACTAACAACTAACAACTAACAACTAACAACTAACAACTAAGAACTAATTTACCGGAGGTAACTCTATGGCAGCAAAATCTGCATCTATAAATAGAAAATCAAATTCCACAATTGAATACATAGTATTTTGGGGAATATGCCTATTACTTTTCATAGGTCCATACTTTAGAGGACTATTCTTTGAAACAGAGTTTTTACCAGCAGGCATATATACCTTCTCATTAGCTTTAATATGGATGATATCTAAATACAAGGACAAAGACTACAAGCTTATCCGCTCAAGTATAGACATATTAGTACTAGGTTTGACATTAATGTACTTTGTTTCTATAATATATGGTGTAAATACAAGACTAGCTATATTAGAAGCATTAAAGTATGGCAATTATTTTGCAATATATATAATAGGAAGAGACCTAATATCGGATGAGAAGCACCAAAAATATTTACTAAACACTATAGTCATAAGTGCTATAGGCATAGCACTAGTAGGTATAGGCTCTGCCATAGGTACCTGGGAATACAATGGGGCTGTCATAGGTGGCAGAATAAGCTCTACCTTCCAATATCCAAACACATTAGCTTCATACCTAGCAGCAGTGTTTATATTGACTATAGGCTTAATTATAATGACAGAAAACAATAAGCTAAAAGCATTATACGGAGCCAGTTCTTCACTAATGCTATTTACATTTATACTTACATATTCAAGAGGAATGTGGCTTATATTGCCTGCATTACTCCTTATACTATTTATTACAATACCAAATAGAAGAAAACTAGAAACTATAATATACATAATAACAAGTGCAATAATTAGTATTCCCTTAGCATTCTTATTTAACTCTAAACTCTCAACAATGGGTTCAGGGCTATGGGGAATAGTACTTGGATTAGTTGTAGCTTCCGCACTACTAACCTATGGAATATCTAAAATTGCAAAAAAACTACAAGAAGTATCTATTAAAATGCTACTGATTTTTATTGGAATATTAGTAGTATTATTTGTAGCATTAGCTTCAGTAGCATTAACTACAACTACATCACTTACTTTAAACAATGATACTACTGAAGATAAATGGACTTCTGTAGTGAGAAACATAAAGGACATATTTCCAGAGGAAGAATATGAACTGATAGTTAAATATACAGGAACTAATCCTGAAGACAAACCCCATATAGGTATAGTAAGACTTTATGGAGTAAGACTAGAAAATAACGAAGAGAAGCTAGATAGAATTGAATTTGTAAATCTAGAAGAAAATCAAGGCGAGCTAAACCTATCATTTACTACCTTAGATAATATAGAAGGCTTAAGAGTGTATTTCGATAATTATTACTCTAGCACATCAATTACCTACACTGAAGCTAGTATTTTTGACAAAACAACAGGAGAGCTAATAAAAGAAATACCTTTAAAATTCAAATATATACCTGAAAATATATATAATAGATTTCAGAGTATAAGCACAAAAGAACGTAGCTCTCAAGCAAGATTAGCATTTTACAAAGATGGATTTAAAGTAATAAAGGAATATCCAATACTAGGAACTGGCGGCGGTGGTTGGCTAACACTATATCAAATGTACCAATCATACCTATACTGGACCACCCAAGCCCACAACTATTTCCTACAGATGTGGATAGAAGTAGGTATATTTGGATTAGGATTATTCATAGCTTCATTGCTATTGCTTGTATATAAACTGCTTAGAAGATATAAAGATATAGAATCAGAAAACAATAAAATACTATTATCCATAATCTTCACAGCAGTATTTGGCATACTTGTACATGCTTTTATGGACTTTGACTTGTCCTTAGTTTCTTTAACTAACATACTATGGGTGTTTATTGGAGTACTAGCTAGCTATACTTTACCTATAGAAAACAAAGATACGATTACAAGCAAATCGAAGAAAAAAGCATTTAAACCACAATTTGGCTATATGAACATAGTATTTTCTGTTTTCTTATTACTAGTGATTTTAGGTTCATCATCACTTATACTAAGTGATTCATATAAAGAAAAAGCCTTAGCTGCAAATGAAAGACAAGATATAAACGAGGCTACTAAATACTTTGAAAAAGCAGCAAAGCTAGATCCATTTATGCCTGAATATAGAATAGACTTAGGTACATTTTATAGAGTAATGTATCAAATGACTAATGATTCGGATTATATATCTAAAGCAGTAGCTTCAGTAGAAAAAGGTCTAGAACTAGGACAGTATAACTCTAACCTACATACTATATGCAGCTCATTCTTCATGAATATAGGACAAGTAGACAGAGCACTAGAACTAGTAGAGAAATCAATAGAGCTTCAACCTATGAGAGTAGAAAACTATGTCCAAAAAACAGATGCATACTTAACTGTTTTCTATCACTATATAGACCAAGGGTACATAGAGAGGGCTAAGGAAATCATAGAACAAGGTTATGCAATAAAACAACAGATTAAAGATATCAACACTATAGCACAAAGGCCATTAAAATATAACGAAGATCTACTATATAATATAGGGTTCATACAATTTAACTATGATAACTTAAACAATCAAGAGTATATAATAGGGGATGACTATGTACTTGATTTTGCTTATTATTTTGATTTAGATACAGATAATGATGGAAATATAGATGAGCTTAGGTTATGGAACCCTGAAGGTGGAGATGTAAAGTATGAAACAATAGAAGATAAAGAAGATAATTATATTAGAATAACTAATAATGGGGAAAGCTATGGATTTATATACTCATATGAACCTAAATTGGATCCTAAAACAGAGTATAAGGTTATATTTAAGGCTAGAGGTAATCTAAACGAAAATACTTTTAGAGTATATGTGTATGATGGTAAACCAGAAAAGAAAATACAAGGAATTCTAGAGAATATAAAGTTAGATGAAAACTGGAATATATATGAACTTAATTTTAAAACAGAACCAGATATTGAATCAGGAACTCAACAGTTAAGACTTCAACATAATGGAAAAGATGATGGATATATAGACATAAAAGAAGTAATCGTGTTAAAGATGACAAATTAGAAAATTATTATTTTAAATAATAAAATGAATATTAAAATATAAATTTTGAAATGGGGGAACTAAATGACTGAGAGAAATATACCTTTTTCTCCACCAGATATTACAGAGGCCGAAATCGAAGAAGTAGTAGACACATTGAAGTCAGGTTGGATTACAACTGGACCTAAAACAAAATTATTTGAAAAGCAAATAGCTGAGTATTGCAGCACTTCAAAGGCAGTTTGCTTAAACTCAGCGACTGCCGCATTGGAACTGACTCTTAGACTATTAGGTATAGGGCCAGGAGATGAGGTTATTACATCTGCATATACTTATTCAGCATCAGCAAGCGTAATACATCATGTAGGAGCAAAAATTATACTTGTTGATACTGCTAAGGATTCTTTTGAAATGGATTATGAAAAGTTAGGACAAATAATTACTGAAAATACAAAAGCAATAATTCCAGTGGATATAGCGGGTGTAATGTGTGATTATGATAAGATATTTGAAGTAGTATATGATAAAAAGCACCTTTTCAAAGTATCAAATAAATTGCAAAACGCTTTTAATAGAGTCATTGTTTTAGCAGATGGAGCACATTCCTTTGGAGCCACTTATAATGGTAAACAAAGTGGCGAAGTCGCAGACTTTACATGTTTTTCATTTCATGCAGTTAAGAACCTAACTACAGCTGAAGGTGGAGCAGTTACTTGGAGAGATATTGATGGAATTGACAATGAAGAAATTTATAAACAGTTTATGCTACTATCTCTTCATGGACAATCAAAGGATGCACTAGCTAAGACAAAGCTTGGTTCTTGGGAATATGATATAGTTGCTCCTTATTATAAATGTAATATGACAGATATTTTGGCGTCATTAGGACTAGTTCAGTTTAAAAGATATCCTGAAACATTAGAAAGAAGAAGGCAAATTATTGAGATATATAATAAGGCACTAAAAAATGAAAATGTACGAGTGCTAAATCACTATAATAAAAACAACTCTTCTAGTGGACATTTATATTTAGTTAGATTACTTGGAAAAGATGAAGAGTATAGAAATAAAGTTATTGAAAAGATGGCTGAAAAAGGTGTTGCGACCAATGTTCATTACAAGCCATTACCGATGCATACAGCTTATAAGAATTTAGGATTTAAGATAGAAAATTATCCGAATGCTTTTGATATGTATAAGAATGAGATTACTTTACCTCTTCATACATTGTTGACGTATGAAGATATTGAGTATGTGGTTGATAGATTAAGAGAAGCAATAAATGAACTTAAGTAATGGGGTGAAGGTGTGTATCGCAACTTTTTTAAAAGAATAATAGATTTAGTATTAGCAATTATTGTACTTCCGTTTTGGCTAATTATTTTGGTTATTATTGGGCCTATTATTTACTTTCAAGACAAAGGTTCTATATTTTATAATGCACCTCGTTTGGGTAAGGATGGTAAGATATTTAAAATGTATAAGTTTAGATCTATGAAGATGGATGCCCCTGACTTGCGTAATGAAGATGGTTCTACATTTAATGCAGAAGATGATCCGAGGCTAACGAAGATAGGTAAGTTTATAAGAAAGACAAGCCTTGACGAGACGCCACAATTACTTAATGTTATTAAGGGTGATATGAGTTTGGTCGGACCGAGACCAGATTTACCAGATGCTATTGATATTTATGATGAAAATGATGCTCAAAAACTCAAAGCAAAACCTGGGATTACAGGTTTTAACCAAGCATATAGCAGAAACAGTTCTTCTCTTAAAGATAAGTTTGCAGATGATGTATACTATGTTAACAACATATCTATATTTCTAGATATAAAAATATTATTTAAAACGATAAAAACAGTTATTTTGTGTGAAAACATATATAAAGACTTAAGTCGAATAGGTGAAAGGGGCAAGTTTCATGAATAGAACTAACAACTTTTTCTTCGTAGAAGAAGATTATTTCAACACACAGCATTTTGGTATAAGGATGGGAAATGTAAAAACTAAAACAAATTTTATAAGCGAGAGTAAAGAAAATTTAATAAGAAATTTTGACGAGATGGTTTCTAAATCAAAGGAAGAAGGATATAAACATTTAACATTTAAAGTTGGAACAAATCAAAAAGAGATTATAAAATGTGCAATGAATGAAGGCATGGAAATAGCAGATACTTTAGTCAGATACGTTTTTGATTTTTCAAAGTCCACGCTACCTCAAATTTATCACAAATGTAGTTTAAAAGACTGTACAAAAGATGACATAAATGCATTAAAAGAGATTTCACGAAATTCTTTTAAAATTGATAGATTTCACTCAGATGATAATTTGCCTAATGAATTGTGTGACTTGTATTACGATAAATGGATTGAGAATTCATACAATGGCTATGCTGATAAAGTAATAGTGGCACATTATAATAATGAAGCTGTTGGATTCACAACAGGCAGATTAGATCTTGTTGAAGGATATGGACAATTGGTTTTATCAGCGGTTTCAGACAAATATCGTGGAATAGGTGTATACACTAGCATGATTTACCATGGTGTAGAATGGTTGATGAAAAACCGCAACGAGGCAATGAGAGGTGTGATTGTGGGCACTCAGATCGATAATATTGCTGTTCAAAAATCTTGGATTAAGTTAGGTTTTACTATTTTTGATAGTCAATATGTATTTCAGAAGTATTTTGGTTAAAAATTAAGGTTTTTTACTATGAATTCTTGTGATTATAACATATAGGGTGATGATGAATACTATTATTGTGTTGAATGTGTTTATCGGTAGATAAATAAATACTTTTTTATTTATGAGAGAGAATATGGCGGGCTATATTTTGTTCTTAATAAATGTTAATAATAGTGTAGTAGAATTAATATATGTTGATTAGAAATACCAAGAACAGAGAATAGGAAAGTTACTGAATAAAACAATGGAATTATTTGTTATAGGGCAAGGATTTGATAAAATAAAAGTTGGAACGCAAGTGAATAAGATATCAGCAGCACAATATTATAATGGTATAGGATTTAAGTATGTAGTATGTAATCTGTGGGAGTATTTATCATTTGTGAAAAAATTTAAAGATAGGAGAGTAATTATGAAGACAGTTTGGTTAGTAAATCCATATGGGCCAATTGAAGGAGAAAAGTGGAGAGCTTATAGTTTCAACCAATTTGGCAAATATTTATCGAGGAATGGTTTTAATGTAATATGGTGGACTGCAAATTTTGCTCATCACTTCAAGAATTATAGATCGAATGGTTGGAAAGATATTGAAGTGAATAAAAATTTCATTATAAGGTTAGTTCCAACTTCATCTTATAAGAAAAATTTTAGTATGGGCAGATTTATAAAGGATGTTCATTTTGCTAAGAATGCCTACAAGGGCTTTAAAAATTTTGAGACTCCAGATATAATCATAAGCGCAGATAATCCGTTAACTTTGAATTATCCAAGTTTTAAATATGCGAAAGAAAAAAACATACCAATTATTTACGACCAAATGGATTTGTGGCCAGAATTCATGGAAAATGTAGCCAGTCAGTTTTTGAAACCATTTTTAAAGATAATGTTTAAACCAGTTTACAAGCAACGGGAAAAAAATTATAAACAATTATCTGGAATAATTGCTTTAGGGAAAAATTATCTTGAAAAAGCTAAAGAGATAGAAATAACATTAAATGAAAAACCGCAGGCTTTAATTTATAATGGAATAGATGTTGAGAACTTTAGAGTACAATTATCGAGAAAAATAGAAGTACCTAATTTACCCAAAATTAAAAATGAAAATGAAGTGTGGTGTGTTTTTGCTGGAACGCTCGGACCATCATACGACATATTAACAATAATTGAATGTGCTAAGCGCTTTAAAGAAGAGAAGAACAGCAAGATCAGATTTATAATTGCAGGTAGTGGACCATATGAAGCTGAGGTTATTAAAGCTAGTAAAGAGTTACCAAATTTTAATTTTGTAGGGAAGCTTTTACCCAAAGAACTGATACCAATTTATGGAATGTGCGATATTGGTCTGGCTACATATACATCAAATTCCAATGTTGATATGCCAGATAAATTTTATGACTATACAGCAGCTGGATTAGCTGTGATTAACTCATTAAAAGGTGAAATTTATGAATTTGTTGAAAAATATAAAGTAGGGGTTAATTATAAAGCAAGTGACATTCATAGTATGTATAAATCAATAGAAATTTTGCTTGATAATGAAAAGTTATCATTATTTAAGAAAAATTCATTAGAATTAGCTATGGAATTTGATGAGAAAGTTCAAAATGATAAGTTGTTAAATATAATTCGCCAAATTCTTTCAATGTAAGGAGATCCAATTATGAATGTTTTTATAATTAATACTCCGTATCATATGTTTATTGCAAGTACCATGATAAAAAAGAAAGATATTGTTGTCATTGTTGATGATTTTGATTTAAATAATAGCAGGTTTTGTAAATTGCTACTAAATAAAGCAATGAAGGATAATAAAATTTATATAATTAAAAGTTTGAGAAGTTTTGGAAAGAATTTATTTAAATTAAAAGTATATATTAGTAAAATTGTATTTGATATTATACAAACTATTAATCAAAATTTTATTAATGATATTATACTTTTTAATGATGGGCATCCAATGAATCAGATTTTTATAAACAATATTATTCAAAAAAAGGATATTATTTTAATTGAAGAAGGAATTGGATTATATAGATATGTAAAAAAGAGATACCATTTTATATATTCACTGATTGGGAAACTTATTTTTGGGATTAGATTTGAAAATACTACATGTATAGGTGAACAATCTAGAACAACAAAAATTATGTGTAATTACCCTAAGTTGTTGAATAATATACAATTGAAGAAAAAAGTGGAAAGAATAAACCAATGGGATTTTAGTATTTTAAAAAACATGAAAGATTTATATGCTATAGATCAAAATTTTAATAAAATACCAGATCATGAATTTAATATATTTATTGGACAGCCACTTGTAGAAGATGGAATTATTAATGAAAAAGAATATATGAAATTAATAAGCACAGTTGTAAGACTATCAACTAAAAAAAACAATTTATTCATTAAACCACATCCAAGAGAAAACATAAGCAAATATTTTTTTATGGAAGAAGAATATGGTGCAATCTTATTAAGAAATAAAGATATCCCAATAGAGTTATTACTATTAGACCAGAAAAAAGCGCGTGTATTTACAGCTTATTCATCAGCTGTATTTAATATAGCAAAGTACTTTAGAATAAATTCATATTTGCTTTATAAATTAATTGATTTTAATCCCAAGATTCCCTGTGAAATGTTAAAATCCTCCTATATAAATGTGGTAGAAAATTTTAAAGAGTTATCAGAGTTAAAGGGGAAAATCACACATGAAAATCAAAATTCAATTAAGTAGCAATGTTTTTATAGGACTATTAACGTTTTCAATTGGTTTTTTGTATACGTTTAGAGGGCAATTTTATATAACAAGTAAAATATCAGTTTTCTCCTTATTACTTTTAGTCTTATTTACTTATAAATTATTTTTTTTGAAAAGAACTAAATTTAGTTTTGCTGAATTACTAATATATATATTATTATTATTTTATCCACTATGGCCAAATTTTATAGCTATGAATAAATTTGGAAGTTTTGAAGTAGCTGATTACTTAAGACTAATTGAAGGAATATTAATTTTAATAATCTTTTCAGATAAAGAGTTTGCAAATTACGAATACAAATATCTATTTCGAGGAATGTTAACTTCAACAATTTTTTCTATTTTATTGAATTACTCTCAAATAGTTAATTATTTTTTAACAGGTAAATTTAGTTTGTTTGTAAATCCTTTATATGAAGAAATTAATTATGCATCATCTTATTATATTTTAGTTCTTTCCTTTTGCTTTATGTCGATACTAAAAAATAAGGGGAAAACAATATTTAGTTTAACGAAAAACTTTTTTTTCTCGTTATTAATTATAATAGCGTTATTAATGTCGGTATCTCGTTCTGGTTTTTTAGGATTAACTTTACTTATACTTGTATCAGTGATGATTTATTCCAAAGGATCTGTCTTGAGAAAATTAGGATTAGTTTTTTTGGGAGCAATACCATTAATATTCCTAAGTTCAGAATTTCAAGGAATTTTTGAGGTCATTATGTCTCGGTTTTCAAGTATTACACATCCATATGGTGGGAAAATTGATCCCAGATTTATTGTATGGCGCGAAGCAATAATAGCTAATCTTCTGAACCCGTTTGGCATTGGCTTAAATAATATTAGATATTATACTTCGTATGGTATACCTGAGCATAATACAATTTTACAAGCTTGGAGTGCATATGGACTGATAACCGTACTGTTTATAAGAATTATTTTTAAGAACTTGAAAATGTTTATTACTAGTTATTTACCTAATAGGGACATAGATATTTTAATTATACTATTGATATTTTCATATATACCTTTCGTATTAACCCTAAATTTATTAACGAGTAGGCATTTTTGGGTAATTATCGCACTAATTATTTCTAGAAATAGGTTGAATAATAAAAATAGGATACTTAAGAATTAACTAAAGTTGTACATATAACTTAATTTAGAATGCGAGGAGATATTTTTGACATTGTGGGTTAGGAATAAAAAAATTAAAAACTTTTTTAACTATTCTATAATCAAGTACTTTGCATTAGCTTTTGCTCTTTTAAAAGATTTAGTTAACGCAAAAGTTTTAGGACCTGAACTGTTGGGAGTATATGGAAACTTGTTTCTCTTGTTCACATATTTAACTTATACAGATTTTGGGATTTTGCATTCGATGAATAGAGAATATCCATTAGCAACTAAAAACAATAAAGAAAATGCGAACAATATTTTGTATACAACATTTTCTTTTTTGATTATTATTTCTCTGATTTTATTATTATTAATGATTACTTTTACAATTTTTATTGATGAAAAGTATGTAAGATTAAGTAATCATTATTTTGTGATAGTTGGGCTATGGGCTATTACAGAACAATTTACAAAATACTATATTAATTATTTTAGATTGAAAGGAAATTATTCAGCTATCAATAAAATTGAAATTATTAAAAATATATTTAGTTTCTTTTTGGTGGTTTTTCTTATAAATAAATTTAAAGTTTACGGTATTATTATAAGTATGGTTATTAGTGGAAGTTTATGTGTAATTTATGGCATTCGAATGAGCGAACCAATTAAGTTATATATTGATAAAAAAATTTTAAAAAGTCTTCTTTCGGTAGGTATACCATTATTAATTTATAATTTAGGGTTTTATATATTATCTACTATTGACAGAATTATGATTATCAAGTATTTAAGTACTAAAGATTTAGGATATTACACTTTATCAAATCAATTGACAAATGCAACATTAATGTTTATTACATCGATACTCTTTCTTCAGTATCCAAATGCAATTATCTATTTAAATAACAAAAATTCGAGTAAAGAAGAAAGTTGGAATTACATAAAAAAATATACTGAATATGTTGAGATTTTTGGAGTTATTTTAATTATATTTGGTTTAGTTATTATCCATCCATTTATACATTTATTGATGAGGCAATATATATATTCAATCGATATTTATATTGTGTTAGTGTTTGGGGTTATTTTTAGTAGAATTTATTACTTTGCAAATGCATACATTGTATCCAATAACCAACAAAACATTTTAATTGTGCTACAGGTGCTCGCTGCTCTAATTGCTATATTATTGAATTTTATTGCAATAGAATTTGAATATGGAATTTTAGGAATAGCAATTGCAACTAGTATTGTAAATATTATTTATTCTGTATTGCAATTTTATATTGCAAATAGAATGCTTGAAATAAAAAATGGCTTAATAGAGTCTTTTAAAAGGTTAAATAGAATTATTATATTTTCATTATATTCTATTGCTTTATTGTTAATTGGCTTCAATTATTTAATATATACATTACTTGTAATAAGTATGGGGATTTACCTGTATAAAAAAAAGATGTTTATTGTTATTGATGTAATTAAAAGCATCAAATAATCATTTAGTTGCTCAAACAATTGAGACAAGTATCAAATCAAAGTTGAGGTGATAAAGTGAAAGTTTTAGCAGTAATCCCTGCGCGCGGTGGATCAAAAGGAATACCAAGAAAAAACGTTAGATTGCTGGTTGGAAAGCCATTAATAAGTTATTGTATAGAAAATTCAATAAATAGTGTTCATAATCTTGATGTAGTAGTTTCAACAGATGATGATGAAATTGCCAGGATATCATCTTCTTATGGAGCAAGAGTAATTATGCGACCAGAAAATCTAGCTACAGATAGTGTTACACTAGACCCAGTAATTTTTCATGCAATGAATGAGATGGAAAAAGAAAAAAATGATAGATATGATATTGTCATTACAATGCAACCAACATCCCCACTACTTAAAAGAGAGACGTTAGATGCTGCAATAGAATATTTCATAAAGAATAATTTTGATACAGTCCTCAGTGGTATTAACAAGCCGCATCTTTCATGGACTGAAAAAGAAGGGAAAATAGTTCCTGCTTATGAGAAACGATTGAATAGACAATACTTGCCAAAGAACTTGATCGAAACAGGAGCGTTCTTTATTTCAAAAAGAGCGTTTGTTGAAGAATATAGCAGGTTTGGACCGATTGTATCAGTTTACGAAATATCTGAGAACGAAGCAATAGACATAGATACACCTCAAGATTGGTGGATTGCCGAGAAGGAACTATCAAAGAAGAATGTATTAATTAGAGTAGAGGGTTATTCTGAAATTGGACTAGGTCACATCTATAGAGGTTTGCTGCTTGCGTATAATCTAATAGACCATAATATTAAGTTTGTACTTTCTGAGAAATCAGATTTAGGTATTAAGAAAATTGAAGCTAGTCATTTTCCATATTCAGTTATTCAAAATGACAATGACATTGTGAGTTTAATTAAAGACTTTAAGTGTGATATCCTAGTTAATGACATGTTAGATACAGATGAAGAGTATGTACATAGATGTAAGACTACAGGGGTTAGAGTTGTCAACTTTGAAGACTTGGGAGAAGGTGCTAGACTGGCTGATGCTGTTATTAATGATTTGTATGAAAAGAAGAACGAGCAGAATAATCACTATTGGGGCAGCGAGTATTACTGTATTAGAGACGAATTTTTGTTAGCTAAACCATCTGAGTTTAGAGAGAGCGTGGGAGAAGTTCTGGTGATATTTGGAGGAACAGATCCATGCAATCTGACTAAAAGATTATTTGACGTAATACAAAAGATTGATAATGGTAAAATTCATTATACTTTTATTCTTGGAATGGGTTATAAAAGGGCAAATGAGCTTATAGAGAAATCAAAGATACAAAACTTAAATGTTGATTTTATCCAAGATGTAAAACTTATGACTGAGTATATGGGTAAAGCGGATATTGCAGTTTCATCTCAAGGTAGGACAATGTTAGAACTAGCATCGATGGGTGTTCCAACAATTTTAATGGCTCAAAATAAAAGAGAGCAGCACCATGAATTTGGATACTTACAGAATGGATTTATTAATCTTGGGTTAGGTTCAGAGGTAGAAGATGACACAATTAAACAGACACTATTATGGCTAATTAATAGTCCTCAAATCAGAAAACAGATGAAGGATCAGATGAAAAAGAAAGATCTTAAGAAAGGCATTGATCGAGTTAGAAATATAATCTTAGATCGAAATGTTTAATGGAGGTTTTAGAATGAAAAGTAAAATTATTGAACGTGCACTGGCCGGAGAGTTTGTCTTAATTGCTGAAATTGGTGTGAATTATTATGACATTGCCAAGAAGAATGGAATAGCGCCAATGGAAGCTGCAAAATTAATGGTTAAAGAAGCTAAAGATGCAGGCATCCACGCTGTAAAATTCCAAACATATAAAGCTAGTACTCTAGCTGCAAAGAATTCACCGTCTTACTGGGATACAAATGAAGAGGCAACAACATCACAGTTTGAACTATTTAAGAAATTTGATAGTTTTTCTTTTAATGAGTATAAAGAGTTAGCGGAGTACTGTAATGAGTTAGACATTGAGTTTTTGTCAACTGCGTTTGATATAGATTCTGCAGATTACTTGTATGAACTAATGAATGTTTATAAAATATCTTCTTCAGATCTAACAAATCTACCTTTTGTTGAACATCAAGCTAAAAAAGGCAAATCAATATTATTGTCGATCGGTGCTTCAGATAAAGATGAAATTGATAGAACACTTGAAGTGATTAAAGCTAATAATGACCAACCAATTGTGTTACTTCATTGTGTTTTAGAATACCCAACACCATTTGAGCATGCAAATCTAAATAGAATTGTTACCTTAAAAGAAAAATATTCAGATTTAATCATTGGATATTCTGATCATACAAAACCAGATTATCATGTTGATGTTGTAAAAACAGCATACAATTTAGGAGCCGTAGTTGTTGAAAAACACTTTACATTAGATAAGACTCTTCCAGGAAACGATCATTATCATGCTATGGATCCTGATGACGCTAGAAAAATTGTAGAAGGTGTAGAGTTTATAAGGTCAATACGCGGTTCTTATGAAATCAAGCATCTTGAATCTGAGAATGCGTCAAGACAAAATGCAAGAAGATCTTTAGTTTCAAACATAGATATCAAAGCTGGAGAAGTAATCACTAAAGAAATGCTTACATTCAAAAGACCTGGAACTGGTATATCACCGACAGAAATTGATAATCTTATTGGAAAAACTGCAAAGACTGATATTCAAGAGGATACGATTCTTCAATATGATATGTTTGAATAATGCTAATTTAAAGAAATGAGGTGACCACAACTAATGAACATATTAGTAACCGGAGGCCTAGGCTTTATCGGCAGCCATACAACAATAGAACTAATTAAAAATAACCATTCTGTAATCATCGCAGATAACCTTATCAACTCAAAGATTGAAGTGCTGGACAAGCTATCTATCATAACTGGCATCAAACCAACTTTCTATCAGATCGATGTGACGAATGAAGCGAAGTTAGAAGAAATCTTCGTTAAGCATAAAATCGATGGTGTGATTCACTTCGCTGGCCTTAAAGCTGTAGGTGAATCTGTTTCCAAGCCACTTGAGTATTATTACAGTAACCTTGTTTCTACAATGTTACTTAGCAAGATGTGTGTAAAGTATGGCGTGAATAAGTTCGTCTTCAGTTCATCTGCAACAGTGTATGGTGAACAAGAACCACCTTTAAAAGAAGACATGGAACTTAAGAAGACTACTAATCCATATGGTGAAACCAAAGCTATGAGCGAAAGGATTTTAACTGATACAGCTAAAGCAAATGATGATTTTTCTGTTTCTCTGCTTCGATACTTCAACCCAGTAGGTGCTCATGAGAGTGGACTGATTGGTGAAGATCCTAATGGCATTCCAAACAATCTGATGCCTTTCGTGACAAAGGTTGCTAAAGGGCAATTGGAGAAGTTAAGTGTATTTGGAAATGACTACGATACAATAGATGGGACAGGCGTTCGTGATTATATCCACGTGGTTGATTTAGCGAAAGGTCATGTGAAGGCGATAGAGAACTTGGAAAAGGGTGTTAATATCTATAACTTGGGAACCGGACGAGGTACTTCTGTTTTAGAACTTGTTAATGCTTTTATGAAGGTCAATGACATCAATGTTCCTTATGAGATAGTCGGAAGACGCCCGGGGGATATTGCGACCTGCTATGCGGATGCTAGTAAAGCTGAGAAGGAGCTGGGGTGGAAGGCTGAGCTTGGGATCGAAGAAATGGTGAGGGATGCTTGGAAATTTGAGCAGAATAATAAGTGAAGCCTGATTTTACGGGGGTGATACAATGATTTTCCTTTCACATAATCATAAAGACAAAGTTATTGTTGAACAAATCGCAATAAGACTTAGAGATATATTTGGTGAAGAAAAAGTTTTTTATGATTCATGGTCAATGCAACCAGGTGATGGTATTATTGATAAAATGAATGATGGATTGAGTGAATGCAAATTATTCTTATTCTTTGTTTCAAAGAATAGTCTGCAAAGTAATATGGTGAAGTTAGAATGGCAGAATGCGGTCATTAAAGCTACAAAGGGTGAAACTAAGATTATTCCAGTGAAATTAGATGATTGTTTGATGCCCGCTATATTATTACAGAGCTTGTATATAGATTTATTTGGCAACGGGCTTGAAGTAGCTTTAAGACAAATTGTAGATGTAGTTTCTGGTCGAAACACATTTCAAAAAGGCGTGCAAGAGTTTTCTAACTTAAGAGCTTATACTTACAATGAAGGCGATAATGTTATTATAGAGTGTCATGCGGAACATTATTTGGAACCAATTTCAAGTTTTATATTCTTAGTGACTAATAATCAAGATGAACTAGCATTTAATTGTAGATCAAGTGCTATGGTTAGGACTGGGTTTAACGAAAATCTTAAATTGAACAATGGGAAGATATTTAATGGACAAATGATGGCAATAGAAAAAGCTACTGTACCAGGATTTCCATTTATTATTTATATTGAACCTAAACATGGAATTCAGGTCAATTTGGTAGGCGTTATGCATGAAAAGAAGATGCATGAATGGGGAATGATACCTTTGGTTCATGGGAAAAAGTGATGAGTTATTATCACGAATTAGCTGATAGGGGGTTATGATATGGATTATCCTATTTGGACGTTAAGTGGAAGATTCTGTGGTAAAGTTATTGATGGGCAGGTCTATGATCAAGATGGGCATCATGTAGGATACATTGATGAATCTAGGATATACTCTGTTAGAACAGGTAGAGTAATTGGTGAGTTTTATCGTGAAGATAGAGTAGGAATTCGAACTTCTAAAAGTTACCCAATAAGAGGGGCCAGAGGTGTAAGAGGTTCTAGAGGTTTTGGAAGAAGGGGTAACAAAGGTGGTATTAGTTCGGGCGGATGGTCAGAACCTGAATTTTAGATAACCATAGTGATTTTGATTAGAAAAAGTAAAAATGAAATCCGTGTTGGCCACGCCCCCAATTACCCTCCAAAGACAACAGCAGAGCCTCATATAAGTATAAAGGTGAGCTGGATGGGGAAGGTAGTTGGGGGATAAAGGATATAGAGAGATACTGTTAAGATACATGTAAAGGTTCATCTTTGAGAATAGTGTATGATCATCATCAGCAAAACGAGTATTTTAAACAAAACGGGCATTTTAAGATCTGAAGAGTTGCCCGTTTATTTTTACATATAGGTGTAAGAATATTGTATTAATGGGTGTGGAGTGGGGTGTTGAGTATTAAGCACATTCGGTGCCAGGCACTTAACTTATTAACTTATTTTTGTTTTAGAATTTGACACACATGCCAAGGAACTTCAGTACTTCAACTCGTACAAGCCTTTGAAGAAGTTAACGACATCAAGATCCCATTTGAAATAGTAGATAGAACACCACCAATAAACCCTTCTTTCGTATGCAGATGCAAGTAAGGCAGAGCGGGAACTAGGTTGGAAAGTTCGGAGAGGTATTAAAGAGATGTGTTTAGATAGCTGGAGGTTTGAGAAGGGGTATGGAGAGTAACAAGTAAACTTGTGACTATTCAGAAGGTGAAGAAATCAATGTATAGATTCAGAAGAATAGAAAATTTAATAGGAAAGTATAAAGAACTTGAAAATCAAGAAATCTATTTTTCGGACATTGTTTCTTTGAATGATCCAATGGAAGGATTTAGAGAGTTTTATTGGTCTGGAGATGTAATTGCTTGGGAAAACTTGTTTAAGCATTATATTCTTTGTCTTGAGCAAATGTGTTTCTTAGCATATTTAAGCGAGGAGATGCAAATATTTAGTGCTAGGGATATACCAATTTTTATAGAAGAGGATAAATTACCAACAGAACAATATAGGCAAATGTTTCGTGAAATCTGGGAGAAGTTCTTTCAAATTGATGGAATTAAAGAATATATTGATATTATTGCATCTTTACCATGGAAGGTTTATCGTGATGAACTTTATGCCTATTTCAAATATATCCATTTTATAGCCTTTCAAGTTATCATGGAAACGTATATTAAACATGGATTCCAAGAATCATATACTACTCAACCACCAGACTATTCTAGTCATTTAAAAGGTTTTGTTGAGGCATTGAAAAAAATAAATTTGGTAGATGAGGATGAACAAGATAAAATTAAAATTCTAGTAAAAATACAAAGAGATTTATTGCTGGAGTTTGATTTAATTAGCGCATACAAACTATATGATAGCCCTATAAATCAACGAAGGTGGTTTATATTATCTGAGTTTACAAATGCTTACTTAGATAGTCTTATAAAACTTACATATCCTGAAGCTTATGTTGCCTGCTTTATGAGTGATTGCACCAATGCAGCAGTTTGGGGACATTATGGGGACAGTCATAAGGGTATATGTTTAAAGTTTAGAACAAAAGATACAAATGGTATCCCTTCAATTGATCTAAATTGCATAATAGGTATGGGAGAAAAGCCTATATATGATTATAGACAATTTCCATTTTATAAGATAGATTATACAAATAAATTTAAAGAAATTGATTTTTTTAAATCTATCGGTCGTCTTACAATGGGTCAACTCATGAGACAGTGGTATACTGACCAGGAAGGGAATAGAAGTAGCTGTGCAGATCATATGATAGATAAGAAAAGAGAAGAAATATGGCGTGACCAATATTGGAATAGTTACAATAGCGGTTTTCTTATAAAACTTAAGGATTGGGAGTATGAGAAAGAACATAGGTTGCTTTTATCAAGTGTTCTTGATTCGTTTGAAGAAGTTGAAGATCGCAAGCTTAAGTATAAGTTTGATGATCTTGAAGCTATAATTTTTGGTACGAGGACATCCATTGAGGATAAAATAAAAATTATAAAGATTATTGAGTCTAAATGTGAAGTAAATCATAGAAAAAACTTTGATTTCTATCAGGCTGAATATTCTAAAACTACTGGAAGAATGGAAATTAGAAAGTTAGATTTTATAAAGTTGGGCTTAACTTAAATTAATGAAAGAAAAGGTTGTCCACTTCAAAAATTAAAGCCGAGTCATTTAATCCCATTTGCTCGCTCTGCAATACCATTTTGCCATGGAGAGCCGAACTATCTATTGAAGAAGTAATACAATTAAAGAAAGAAATAGAAAATTAGAAACTTTTTAAATTATTGAGTAACATACCACCTTTTAGTAAAACAGAACCAAAAGGTGGTTTTTATATTATTTCAATTTGATTTTATATAAAATAAGTCATAAAATAAGATAATAAATAACAGTTGCACATTCTACTATTTGTATGTGCTGATAAATAGATCAAAGGAGCTAATAAAAATGAACAATTACTTACAATCTAATAATATAATTGAAGAAAAAATATTCATAGAGAATGTTCCTGCTATTCTCTTTAAGCCTAAAGAAGCAAAGGGCTTACTTCCTACCATTATATTTTATCACGGCTGGAGTTCAAATAAAGAATTACAAAGGATTAGAGGATTTATTTTATCTGCTGTAGGCTATCAGGTTATTATACCTGATGCTATTAACCACGGTGAAAGAAATCCTATTGATTATTATGATATTAAAAATGGTAAATATTTTTGGTATACAATATTAAATAATTTAGAGGAAGCACCGATTATAATTGATGAATTAATACTAAAATATAATGCAGATCCTAATAGAATAGGTTTGATAGGTCACTCAATGGGTGGATTTACAGCTGCAGGAGTATTTACTCATAATCCCAAAATAAAGACTTTAGTAGTATTAAACGGTTCTTGTGGTTGGCAAAATTCTAATGAGGTATTTAAAAGAACTCTTGGAATAAGTGAAGTTGAAAAATTTAAGGAGATAGAGGATAAGATTAATAAAATTGATCCAATGAATAATTTACAATTACTTAAGGATAGACCCATGCTTATGCTACATGGTGATAGTGATAGCGTAGTTTCTATAGAAAGCCAAAGGATGTTCTATAAAGAGATTCTACCTCTGTACCTAGACAAAAACAAAATCAAATTAGTTGAGTATCCTAGATTAGATCATTTTGTGACTACAAATATGATGGAGGAAATTATAGAGTGGCTTTATGAAAATCTTCAATAAAATATAAGAACGTAAGTAGTAAATAGTATGGTAAACTAAAACTAGAACTAACTTTATGTGCAGAGGAGGAAATAAGATGCTTAAAACAAATAAACAAAAATTAGTAATGCAATCTGTTCAAGGTAAGATTCACAGTCCTATAGTTTCTAATCCCTATCGAGTAAATAGAGATGGAATAGCTGAAGTGTTACCAGCTACTGGTGGCATCACATACAATGTTAAAATAGGAGATACTTGTATGGAGTGGGTAGGAGATCATATAGAGCCAGGAGTTAGCATTAAAAGCGACAATACTAATGAAAACAATGCACTTATGCTTTTATCATGTATAGGTAATGAAGCTAAGGTTGTTTCAGGCGAAGCTAAAGGTGCAAAAGGATATGTAACTGGCATGCATGGTGGAATAGATCATGTATTAATACATTTTAATGAAGAAGATACAGAGAAAATGACTATAGGTGATTCTATTTTAGTTAAGGCTTATGGTCAAGGTCTAAAAATAGAAGGCTATGATGATGTTAAATGCATGAATATAGATCCTACTCTATTTGATAAATTAGGGATTACACAAAAGGAAGATGGAGTATTAAAAGTTCCTGTGACTACAGAAATACCTGCCTACTTAATGGGCTCAGGCATAGGTAGTATGACGGCTTTTTCAGGAGATTATGATATAATGACAGGTGATGAAGATGCAAACAAAGAGTTTGGAATAGATAAGCTTAGATTTGGAGACTTGGTGCTACTTAGAGATTGTGACAATACTAATGGACGTCAATATTTAAAAGGATCTGTATCTATAGGAGTAGTTGTTCACAGCGATTGTATTAAATCAGGTCATGGTCCTGGAGTTACTGTTATAATGAGTTCAAAGTATTCTAAAATAAAGGGAATCAAATCAGAAAATGCAAACATAGCTTATTACCTAGGTGTAAGATAATCGGTTAATTTAGAAATGTAGTTGTTATTGGTTATATTTTATATTTGCTTTTCAAATCAATTAATTTTTAGGAGTGTTTGATTTGCAAGATTTATTTTGTAAATATTCTTTGTATGAACTCAATGAAGACATGCAAAAATTTATAGAAGGCCACAAGGTTAATAATCTAAAAATGTTTATTGCCTCTGAAAAGAGTAGTAAACTTTCCATTACTATAAATCCAGATAAAAGTACTGATGATATGTATCATGGTCTTCATCCTAGATTTGATGAAGAGCAGCTGCGTTTGTTTTTGGATAAATTAACATCTAATGATGTTAAAAGTTTTTGGGAAGCAATTGATGAGATCCAAAATCAAGATATTAAGTTAATGAATTTAATTTTTTCGGAGTCTGAAGTAGAAGAGAATTTTCTAATAGAAATAATTGAAGATGAAAAATTAAAAGAAAATTTAGAGATAAGTTTATTAGGAAAGGCAGTTCTTCAAATGGCTTCTCATTTCGGATATCGTATTTACATTGACGAAAAAAATATATATGATGAATTTAAAAGCTATATAAATAGTTTTTTCAAAGGCAGTAAGATATTTTTTGATTATTGTGATAAAACTAAGGAAGTAAAATTATTAGGTATTTGGCCTAAAGATATGATCGGGAAATTATGTTTAGAATATTATTTAGATCAACAAGAAGGAAAGTTAATTCTTAAGAAAGGTAAGAAAGAAATACATGATAATTTTTTGTATTTATTGCTGAACTTTGAAGGGGAATGGGAATCTTTTTTTACATTATTAACTAGTGATGTATATTATTCAGGTGTTATGCCATGCGTGAAAAAGATTGATTATGAAATAAATCCTTCATTATCTCAAAAAATAAAATACTTAGTTTTTAATGTTATAAGAACAACATATGCAACTGTAGATACAATGGACAATTCACAAATTCTAAAGCATCCTTTTTTTGAAGGGGAACATGGAGAGAGGTTGGCAAAACTAGATAACTATGAGGATATTTTACAAAACAAGTATCTTTATAGCAATCAACCAAAACAAGAAAGAAAACAGAGAGATTATGAAGAAAAGATGATTTTAAATTTAAATAAATATCTGAAATATTCTTTAAACACGCACACAATTGCAGTTTCTTCAAATCTCATAACTGAAGATGGATATTTAATTGCTGGGAAACGTGGAGCTTTGAACATAGACGCAGGAGAATATTATTGTTCTTCCAATGGACAGACTGAGTTTAGGGATGAAAATGTGAATTTTTATCGAAAATCTGTATTTGAAGATATGCCCACTATGGATTATTTTTCAAAATATAGAGTTGATTTGACTAAAGAAATAGAAAGAGAGTGTATAGCGGAACTTGGAGTTGTTTCCTATGGTATAGGTTGGAATTATTATGGCGTATCTTATTTAAGTATCAATAATTTTATAGATGAAAATGATGATAATAGTATTCAAAAATCAAAAGAAATTAAATCAAGGCGTATGCACTTTAATGTGTTGACATCAAATTCAATTTCACAAACATTTAAAGAAGTTATAAAAACACATAGAACAGCAACAGAAAGCTTTGAAAACGAGTCAATTGTAGGAATTAAAACTAGAGTATTTAAAAGCAAAATAGATTTTTTAAAATCAATGGGCCTAAGTTTATACTATTGGATAAGTGAAAATAAATCTAAAATATTCTTATTACTTATTTTAATATCAATTTTAATCGGCAAGCAAAATTATTCAAGTGTTGATATTAGTAATTATTTTGATATTTTATTGTTGCTAGTTTATTTGATTATATCTGTTTTTACATGGTACAAGGATAGAAAAATTAGGAAACAGATGATCTTAAAATGTTATTATTTGCCAAGTTGTTTTTTAGATAATAAGTTCAAAATGGAAAAGGTATTAAAAAAACTTTCAAAAAAAGCAGGCAATGGTAAATTTCATGCAATTTTTAGTATTATGTATATATTACATTTTTTAAGTCTAACTGAAGATAATGATATTTAAAATATGGTGCAAGGCATTTGACTTTTCAAATTACTAAGATCTATACCGCCTTTTAGTAAAACAAAACCGAAAGGTGGTTTTTATATTATTTTCTAATTTTACCTTATTTAAAATAAGTCATAGAATAAGAGAAGAATTAATGATGGAGGAAATTATAGAGTGGCTTTATGAAAATCTTCAATAAAATATAAGAACTTAAGTGGTAAATAGTATGGTAAAATAAAACTATAACTAATTTTAGGTGCATAAGGGGGAATATGATGTCTTCATACATAAGTCAAATATTTAATTTCTTATCCATAGAATTTACAGTAATGCTAACAGCGGCATTACCTATTATAGAACTAAGGGGAGCTATTCCAGTAGGTATATCACTAGGGCTATCTCCTATTCATGCTACTGTTCTTAGCTTTATAGGAAGTATGATTCCTGTACCTTTTATACTATTTACTATTAGACCTATATTTAATTATTTGAAGAAGACCAAGACCTTTGAGAAAATTGTAAATAGGCTCACCAATAGATCAATGGCTAAGAGTGGTAAAATACAAAAATATGGAGCATGGGGACTCCTTGTGTTTGTAGCCATCCCTTTGCCTGGGACAGGCGTATGGAGTGGTAGTCTTATAGCAGCTCTCCTTGATATGAGATTTAAATGGGCATTTCCTGCTATATTTGTAGGAAATCTAATAGCTGGGGTTTTGATCATGGCTTTGAGCAATGGTGTTGTTAGTGTGATTAATGGGTAAATGTGGCGGAGCTTAATAGGCTAGATATAAGGATTACTGAAATAATAATAAAAACAGCAGAGAAGAAGGCTCCTAATATAGATTTTGATATAGGGAGCTTTTATTGTATGGTAATGTGGCAAGGTGAAATGAAGGGCAGGTGATATTATGGATCAATTTGATAATCTACGAAATGTAATTGATTTAGACTATGATTTACTAACGAAACCAGGGAATTTAGGATTTTATAGATCCTGCGAGGCTACGACTATATTCTTATTTAACAATGTAACTAAACAGGCACATAATTATTTTACTATAATGGTATTTGAGGAAAGAGAAAAAGAAACAGAAGAAGTTGAGTACTTAACGGAGAAGCTGATTACAATTTCCTCTGAATTTAAAATGGGTATTTGTAGATATGATTTAACAATGGAACAGGCCCTTGATAGCTTTAGGCAAATCAAAAATTCTCAGGTGTTATATAATATCGGTGGGGACTTACAAATAGGGAACTTAGATCTAATCAACAAACAATTTGTACCACAGGATGGAACGGTAGAAGTACGTTTAAACAAAGCCTTAAAGAATAATTTTATTAACGGTAGCTATATTTATGAATTTTTTGATACGTATAAAAGCTTTATATCAATTTTATCAAAACGACAGCGTGAGCAAATATCTAATCTAGTAATGAAATTTGTCCCCATAAATCTTCATGTCTTACAGGATAGGATTGGAAATATTATTTTTCAGTTTCCTTCAACATTACTTTCTTTAAAATCATCTTCTGGTAAGGATGAGACAAGTCTTGATATTACTCTTTATACTGATAAACGCATTGATAGTGAAGATAGATATGGAATACTTGTTACAAATGAATTTGATAATTGTATAACTGGTATTAGATATCATGATAATAAAAACAGCAAAAAAATTAGATTGGAAATTGGGGATACAGGTAATCTAATTAAAACTATGGTTTATGATAAGAAAACAGATTTAGTTGTTTATGAGGCGAATTATAGTTTTATTAAGCATATATATACTAGATTTCATATAGGAAGTGAGTTTCCAGAGTATAGAACAATTATAACTTCAAATGGGAAGGCTGAAGTGGATGTAGAACCTGTAGAGTTTATGGAAATTCCACGGCGTAATATGTCAGAGCATAAAAAGTACTGGAAAGAATTTGTGAAGGAGAGGCAATACAAAGAAAGACTAGAGGAATTAGAGCACCGTATGAAATTCATGCAATACGGTACTTCACAGAATTCTGAAAAAAATAAAGCCTTAGAGGATGTTAGAAAACTAATTATAATGAATTCAGAAAAACAAATTATGCTATGGGATCCTTATTTGTCTGCCAATGATATTTTAAATACTTTATATTACAGCAATCAGATGGGTATACAGATGAGAGCTATTACTTCTTCAAGTAGTGAAACTAGAAAAATAAATGGAGAAAAGCATAGTGATGCAGCGACTTGGATAAGTGAGCAAAGAAATATACTTAACAATAATAGCAATAATTACGGAATAAATCTTGAAGTAAGATGCCAACACGAGGAATTTGGTTGGAAGTTTCATGATAGATTTTTATTATTTGTTATGAGAAACGGAACTGCAAGGGTTTGGTCATTGGGGACATCAATAAATAGTTTAGGAAAAAATCATCACATAATACAAGAAGTAAGCCATCCACAATACATAGTTGATGCTTTTAATGAGCTATGGAATGAGCTTAATGATGAGAGGTGCATTTTATGGAAGAGCAAATAAAAGTCAGTGATGATATAAATGAAGTTTTACAGGTATTAAAGAAAATAAATATTGATATTAGTATACCCTCAAACGCTTCTAGAAGTGATAAAGGACTACACAATCTTTTAACCGAAGGCACAGAAGAAAATAATTATAAAAAGATTTATCGTTTTGTTAGAAGTGTTGAAATGGGGTGTGGATTTTATTCGAGTGAAACAGCTAAGCTTAAAAAAATGTACGACATAGCTATTAGTAGAAATAAGGATATGGTTATTGAGATTCTTAATGATAAAAGTAAATTAATAGATATTGTATATAATTGCCATTGCATACAAGGAGAGCATAAGCTATTGCTATTACAATCACCTTATTTAACTAATGCCTTTGTTGCTTTTGAATTAATTAGACAACTATTAAATGATATCAAATTACAAGGGGCAGATAACTATTTTAAGTATAAAGCGGCTATAGGAAACGGCATTATTAAACTAGCATCATTAGATACGGATTTATATCAATATTTTATTAAGGAATTTGAACATAAAGAAGAGTTTCATCATGTTATGGGAGTGGCATTAAGCAATATGTCGGCTATTGATCGAAAGATATTTGCTAAGTCTATTACCATAGATAAACAGGATAACAACTATTATAATTACGTGAATACTTTGCTACAAAATATTGGAAAAGATAAATATGATTCATTTATTATGGATATTAAAGAAGTAATTTATCAAAGATGGAATGATTATCTTTCAGCTTTATTAAAGAGTAAAGAGTTTGTTTCAAGTATTATTATAAATTCATATGGTGATATAATATTAAATTGTCTTTGTAAGAGATATGAAGATAAAGAATTATTTTTCGGAGATTTAGATGCTATAGCTACTGAATTTAGTAAGGCAATATACAAATGGTATGAAAAAGAAACAGAATTTAGTTCAATGTATTATATTTATGCAACAAAATTGTTTTTCCTAAAAAATGCACAAGAAATTAATAACATTTCTTTATCTGACAGAAAAAATATACTTGATAAAATGCAAAATCTATTTGATAACAATTGTATGATACATAATAAATATACAAAAGTTGAGGATATTATTATAGGGACAGACACTTAATATATTAATCTATGAATAAATATGGTGTCTGTTTGGTTATTTAAAAAACATCTCTTTAGAAAGGAGCGAGGAGATCATGACTATAGCAGAACAACTAATTAAAGAAGGCATGGGAAAAGGTATTTTAGAAGGAAAAAGAAAAACAGCGAAAACATGTTAAGATTAGGATTAACAGTAGAACAAGTTGTAGATGCTGCCGAGCTATCTATTGAGGAAGTAGTACAATTAAAAAAAGAAATAGATGATTAAAAACTCTTTAAATTATTGAGATAATGATTATCAATTAGAAAAGCTTCAGAGGACAAGAGAGAAATCTTAAGTTTGCTGAAGTTTTTTGTTGTATAACAAAATGAAAATTATGTGATATTAATGATATAGTTGAACGTATAATTGATATATGGTACGATGAAAGCGAACGAATAATATAGAATAGATTCTATTTATGGAGGTGTTTTTGTGGAATTTCTATTTAATGGTGAAACAAAGAATATCGAGTATAAAAAAGAATATTCAAAATCCATACTTAAGACAATTTCTGCAATGGCTAATTATCAGGATGGATATATAGTTATTGGAATAGATGATGATTCAAATGTTACTGGTGTTGATAATCCTAAGGCAATTAAATTGATGCTTGAAAACTCCATAAACGATAATATTTTACCTAGACCATATTATGAAATATTTGAAAAAAAGGTTGATGATAAAATAATAGTAGTGCTTCAGGTATTTGTAGGCGAAAATACTCCATATTTATACAATAATAAAGCATATAAGAGAATGAATACATCAACTGTAACAACTGATAAAATAGAATACGAGAACCTTATACTTAAGGGTAGAAATATTGGATATGATGGGTTGAGTTATAATGATAATGGACTTAGCTTTGGATATCTAAATAAGAAAATAAGACAGCAGTTGGGGATAGGCCATTTATCAAAAGATATACTTAAAACACTAGGGCTAATGAAAAATGAAGAGTATACAATAGCTGCGGCACTGTTATCCGATGAAAATCCAATCCATAGTTCTGGAATATCCCTTATTAGATTTGATTCAGATACAACTTTAAATATTATAGATAAAAATATATTAAGAAATATATCTCTAATAGAGGGGTTTGATAAATCAATAGAGTTTTATGAAAAACATATAAATAAGAAGGAAGTAATAAAAGGTGCATATAGAGAAACCATAGAAGAAGTACCTTTAGTAGCCTTTAGGGAATCTATTGCAAATGCAATTGTTCATCGTGAATATATGGTAGATGCTGATATTAGAGTAGAAATATTTGATGATAGAATAGAGATAATTTCTCCTGGAGGGTTACCTATAGGTATAACTGAGGAAGAATATCTTGATGGTAGAGTATCAGTTCCAAGAAATAGAATAATAGCAGATATTTTTCTTAGACTAGGGATAATAGAACGATTAGCAACTGGAATAAGAAGAATAAAAGGATATTATAAAGATAAAAATGTGAATCCTGAATTTTTGATTGCACAAAATTCAATCAAGGTAATATTACCTAAGATTTCATCACAAAAAAACACTACTGTTAAATTGAACGATACGAACGTTAACGCGAACGATATGAACGAAAATGAACTAAAAATTGTTAAACACCTTAATTCCACCGGACGAATATCTAGAAAAGAAGCAGAAGAAATTCTCTCACTAAAGAAGACTCAGGCAGTTCAAGTGTTAGGAGGATTAATTGATAAGGGTATTATTATTAGGGTTGGTAGTGGGAGAAATACTGCTTATGAAAAACCCCGTGGTGTGAACTGACCCATAAATATCTTTAATAAAATATAAGAACTTAAGTAGTAAATAGTATGGTAAAATAAAACTATAACTAATTTTAGGCACATAAGGGGAAATTTGTAGGGAATCTAATAGCTGGGATTTTGATCATGGCTTTGAGCAATGGTGTTGTTAGTGTGATTAATGGGTAAAGGAAGCGGAGCTTAATAGGCTAAATATAAGGATTACTGAAATTGAATAACCAAGGGGACTGTCCCCTTGGTTGTTTAAAAAACATCTCTTTAGAAAGGAGCGAGGAGATCATGACTATAGCAGAACAACTAATTAAAGAAGGCGTGGGAAAAGGTATTTTAGAAGGGAAAAGAAAAACAGCGAAAACATGTTAAGATTAGGATTAACAGTAGAACAAGTTGTAGATGCTGCCGAGCTATCTATTGAGGAAGTAGTACAATTAAAAAAAGAAATAGATGATTAGAAATCTTTTAACTTATTGAGAAACATATCACTTTTTAGCAAAGTTAAAGTTTTATTAATTTCTTTCTGGACTAGCCATAAATGTACATGGTAATATATTCATATGGCAAATTATTAATATAAGCTACTAAGTATAGCCAGTACAATTGTAAAGGTGGAATTAATACATCAACCAGTTGGACTGCCAAGAATTATTAAAGCTTAATCTAACAATAAACTAAGAGGAGGAGACATTTATGCTGAAAAAAATGATTTATTTATTAATTCCATTAAGTATTATTTTCTTTATTACTGGATGCTTTGGTCCTAAGATTAATATTGACGATAGTTCATATGGATTCACTAAGTACATAGCCTTTGATGAATATAATCCAGATGAAACTAAAATAATTGATTTAGAGAATATGAGCTCATTTAAGAAGGATAGAAAAAAAGAGGATTTCGCGAAATGGCTTTCAAGAGAGATTAAATATGCAATAGACAAAGATAACCAATTATACTCTTATCATGTTCTAACTGATGAAAATAGGAATATGACTTTGGAAAGTAGACCCTTAGATATAACAGGAGTAAAAGAGATTTTTTTAGTAAAGGATAATTTGTACATATGGACAGATGAAGGTATTATCTATCAAAAAAATGGCGAACAATTTGACAAAATAATATCTAATGTGTCCGAGGTCATATTATATGGAAATGAAAATAATTATTACGATACCATTCCTCAAGGCTACAATGCTAGTGCTATAACTAATGATGCAAGGCTATATGTTTGGGGAACAAATGGATATGGACAAATTGGAAATGGCCAGTGTAGCTATAATGAAGTATTTTATGAGTATACAGATCAATTTTATGATCCTTATTTGGTTTTAGAAAATGTAAAAGAATATAAAATTGACATAAAAGATGAGAATTACTATAAATGTGCAGCTATTACCCTGAACGATGAACTACATGTATGGGGAGCTTTGCCACGTACTAAAGAGATAATTAAATTAAAGATTGGTAACGGTGATACATTAGACAGACAAATTGAAAAAGTTCATCCCAATCAAAAAGGATATTCGGCAATTAAAAAGCTGGATAATGTCAAGAGTTTTGAATTTAAAGAAGACGGAATTCTTGCCATAACCAACAAAGGAGAAGAAATCCTTATTAATGAAACTCCAGACATTAAAGATGATGAAGGCCTAGGGACAAACTACAGGAATACTAAAGGCAAACAAAATCGTTGGGATCCAGTTTTTGATTCTGTAATGATTAGCTTACAGGGAAGTTATGATGATGGAAAAGTACAACGAATTTATGGTACTATTATGAATAATATGGATACTACTTGGCATAATTGTCGGCTGACATTTTTACTTTATGATAAAAAAGGAGAGCCTATTGATCAAATCAATATTGTTATTGGCAAAACAGAAATCGAAGAAAAAACAGAGTTTTCTACTGATAGTGGGGATAGTTTGTTTATGTATAAAGCTGTCCAATTCGAGCTTATACAGATTACTCCAAATGTAGTTTATTAGGGATGATGCTAGGTGCGAAACTTATCTAATGAATAGTTCCAGGCACTTAACATATTAAACAAGAAAAAGACATAGAAAATTAGAAACCTTTTAACTTATTGAGAAATATACACCTTTTGGTAATACAAAGCCAGAAGGTGTTTTTTTGTTGGATTCTATTGCAATGATTGTGTTCGTTAATCAGATTATGTAGTTGTTACAAACATCATTATCAATATATTTTTAATTTAATAACATCATTATGTTTACGAAGTATTGACTTATATTTATGAAATAGTTATACTAAAGGTAATGATGAAATCGTTGTCACTTAGATAAGATTACAATATATGAAGGGAGGGAGCTATAATTTACTTGTTTTTAGACAAGTAAATTATTTATAAAAATGAAAATAGATAAAGATAAGGATATGCCCTTATACCACCAAGTTGAGGAGTATATCAAAGAATATATATCAAAAAACAAATTAAAGCCTGGTGATATGCTGCCTACAGAATCAGAACTAGAAGATATGCTGAAGGTTAGCAGGACGACAATTAGATCAGCTATTATTTCTTTGCAGTATTCTGGTTATGTTATTAAGCAGCAGGGAAAAGGAACTTTTGTTGCAGATACTTCATACGAGCAACAGCTGCCCTTGCTGAGAAGCTTTACTGAAGATGCTATAGCTAGGGGAAGCAAAACTCATTCAATTGTTTTAGCAAAAGATATAATTATGCCTGATGAAAATTTAGAACAAATTCTTAAAATTGATACTAAAGAAAAGATTTTAAAATTATCACGCTTAAGATTTGTTGATGATGAACCAATGCAATTGACTACTAGTTATTTGCCAATTAAGGAACTAAAAAACTATGAGTGGGAAGATATTGATTTTACTAGAACTTCGTTATATTTTTCCTTGGAAAAGGCAGGGGTAATCCTATCTTCAGGTGAGGAAAGAATGGAGGTTGACATTGCTGATTCTTTAGATTCAATGCTATTGAAGATACCAGAGGGCTTTCCGATTTTTGTAACACAGAGAATAGTATTTAATGACAAGGGAAATATTGTAGAATATGCTGATTCTAGGACTAGAGGAGACAGACATAAGGCTGTAATCAAATTAAAACGTTAAATTTTGATGAAGGGAGAAATCACATGGACATAAATGTTCAATCTTTATTAAATGACTACGGGGAGCTACAAGAACTTTCTTCTGGAGTTAGAAGCCCTAGAAAGGTTGAAAAAGTTAGGGATTTATCTATTATTCATCTAATTGGAGATATAAAGCTTGTAATAGCCTGTGACTCCAATGCTTCAAATGGAGAAAAAATAAATGATACACATAAGAATAATTATGAAGAAACTGCAGTAAGTGCATTAAAGGTACCTTTAATGGAGGTCCTTTCTACAGGAGCTATACCTTTGGTAATTGCCAACAATTTATGTGTAGAAATGAACCCATCTGGAAAGAGAATAATTGAAGCAATGAAAAATGAGCTGGAAGACGCTGGGCTGTGGGATTCTATTCAGCTTACAGGTAGTACTGAAGACAATATGGTGACTACACAAACTGGAATAGGTGTAACTGTTATTGGAATAGTGACAATGGATAATTACAAGGTTGGTAAAACTCAGGCCGGTGACATTGTCATGAGTGTAGGATTGCCACAAAGTGGGATTGAAGTACCTTATAGTGAAAGGGACTACAATGTAGCTAAAATATCTACTGTTAAAAAATTAAGAGAATTAGAGTATGTGCATGAGATACTTCCTATAGGCTCAAAGGGTGCTCTATACGAGGCTAATGAATTAGCTAGGATCTGCGGCTTTAAATTTAAGCAATATGATGAGTGCGAAATAGATCTTTATACCTCTGCTGGCTCTAGCACTGCAGTCTTAGTTAGTATACATCCAGACAATATTAACAAACTGATTGAAGATATGGATATTCCTGTATATAGAATTGGAGAAATAGTTGAATAGATAGTACTGATAATTATGAATGGAGGAAGAACTTTGAAGGTAAAGGACATTGAATTTACATCTACACAACATGTAATTGATGAGATTAGAGATATGAATGTTAAAGGTGGCAGCCCCTTTGGACGTGCAGCGGCTTGGGCCTACAAGCTTGCACTAGAAAAGGAAAACTTTAATAGCTTAAATGAAATTATAGAAAGATTTGATAAAATTTCGGATGAATTAATATCATTAAAGCCTACAATGGCTACAATATATAATACTAAAGAATTAGTTTATGAACTTTTAAATACTTTTAATGACAATACAGATATTGCTACAGTTAAATCCAAAGCAATAAAACTATGTGAGAATATAATAACTCATTCCTTTGATTCAGTCTCAAAGCTAGGTCAGATAGGAAGCAATATCATACAAGATGGGGATGTAGTTATGATGCATAGCTACAGCAGTACCCTGATGAGTATCTTCTCTTCTGCTGCAGAGCAAGGGAAAAAGTTTCAGGTTATTTGTACTGAATCAAGACCTTTAAGAGAGTCTAGATTAGCCGTTAAAATTCTTCAAAGCTACAATATTCCTGTTACTTATATTACTGATGCATCTATATGGGAGTTTATGCCTAAAGCTGATTATATAATTATGGGCGCTGACACCATTGCTTGGGACGGTAGTGTAGCTAATAAGATGGGAACTGCACTAATTAGCCAGCTTGCCTTGAGCTGCAAAACACCTGTTTATATTGCTTCGGAAATATACAAGCTTGATGAAAGAACGAAATATGGACATCCTGTAGTTTTGGAAAAAAGAACAAAAGATGAACTAATAATAGGAGAAGATGACTTTGATTCCTTTGATGGCTTAGAGATAATTAACCAATTCTTTGACTTAACTCCTGCAAGGAATATAACTGCTTTAATTACTGAATATGGAGTTATAGCACCTTCTAATATTTCAAGCTGTTGGGAAAACTTAAAAGACGAATTATTTAATATATAAACATATCCCCGTGCAAAATGTATAGGAGGAAAAAATGGATTATATTGTAGAGATGAAATCAATAACAAAAAAATTTGGCTCTATTATTGCTAATGACAATATCGATTTCAATTTAAAACAGGGAGAAACACATGCTTTAGTAGGTGAAAATGGTGCAGGAAAGACTACCCTAATGAGAATTTTATATGGCCAATACAAACATGATTCAGGTGAAATATTAATTCGAGGTAAAAGAGAAGAGTACAATATTTCAAAGGCTTTATCACTAGGCATTGGGATGGTACACCAAAATTTTATGCAAATACCTAATATGTCAGTATTAGAAAACATTATATTAGGACATGCTCCATTAAAGCATATTTTCATTGACTATAAGGAAGCAAGAAATAAAGTGAAAGGGCTTCTAGATAGATTCAATATGAAAATTTCCTTAAATAGACCAATTAGCTCACTATCTGTAGGGGAACGTCAAAAAATAGAAATTATCAAAACGTTATATTTGGGAGCCAATATATTAATTTTAGACGAGCCTACTGCTGTATTGACACCGCAAGAATCTGATGAATTGTTTAATATTATTGAAGAATTAAAAAGTGAAGGAAAATCAGTAATATTTATTTCTCATAAGCTAAAAGAAGTAATTACAGTGGCAGACAGAATAACTGTCATGAGAGGTGGCAAGGTATCTGCAAAATATGTTAGAGGGCAGGTTACAGAAACTGATATTGCAAGAGCTATGATTGGAAAAAATGAGGTTTCCTTATTTCAAAATCAAAAGAGAGGATGTATTGGGGAAACTGTATGTAGCTTTGAAAAGCTATGGTTTTTTGATGATGAAGGAATTCCTAAATTAAGAGATTTAAGCTTTGAAATACGCTCTGGAGAGATTTTAGGAATAGGCGGCGTAGAAGGAAATGGCCAGACTGAGCTTCTTAATTCAATTATTGGAATGGAGCATTTATCATCTGGGAAAATTATTCTAGCGGGAGATGACATTACTAATTTATCTATAGCCCAAAGAAGAAAATCAGGCGTTGGATATATATCTGAGGACCGGATGACTACAGGTTTAGCATTGGAAGCAGATATGAGTGAAAATGTGATTTGTGGTACAGAGGATACATTCAAAAACCTTGTGTTTTTAAACAAAGAAAAAATTGAGAGCTTTTCATCTGAAATGATTAAGAAATTTGACATTAGAGGTATTGAAAAAGGCAAGCCAGTGAATAACTTATCTGGCGGGAATATGCAGAAGATTGTATTAGCAAGAGAAATAAGTCGCAATCCTAAGCTGTTAGTTGCATCACAGCCAACAAGAGGATTAGATATTGGAGCAATTAATTTTGTTCGTAAAATATTATTAGAGGAAAAAGATAAAGGTACAGCCATATTGCTTATTTCTGCAAACCTTGAAGAGCTACTATCATTAAGTGATCGAATAATAGTGCTATATGAAGGAGGAATTTCAGGGGAGATATTCTCCCACGAAATCGAAAACAACTCAGTATCAGAATCAGATATTGGTCTAATGATGGGTGGTATAACTGTAAGAAAGGATGGGGACACAAATGATACAGATGTATAAAAATAAATTGAATGATAGAAATCATTTAATACAATTATTTAGTCCTGTCTTTTCTATTATTATTGCATTTATAGTAGCTGGAATTGTTGTATGGTTTACAGGTGGCAATCCGATTGAAGCCTATTCTGTTTTAGCAAAAGGAGCTTTTGGTTCACTATCTGGAATACAAAATACTATAAGATATACATTACCTATCATTATGTTGGGCATATCCTTCGCTGTTTGTAACAAATGTGGCTATTTTAATATTGGACAAGAGGGACAAATGTATGCTGCTGCTATTGCAATTGCTGCAGTACAAAAATTATTGGGACATATCCCTACATTTCCACTTATGCTGATAATGATAATTGTAGCGATTTTAGCTGGTGGTATTGTTTGTCTTATACCGGCAATATTTAAATTTTTATTTGGTGTTAATGAAGTTATTGTTGCTATGTTAATGAACTATATAATTCTTCTATTAACTAATTACTTATTGCTATATAGTCCAATTGCTGAGGTAGGTAAATCAACAGCCATGTCAATAACAGTGAAACCTATTGTAAGTGGAATTATGCTCCTTGTGGCTTCTACAATTATTATTTTAGTTTATGGTATAATTGCTAAAAAATCAGCACCAGGCTATAGACTAAGAATCGTAGGATATAACCCAAGGTTTGCCAAGGCAAGTGGTATAAATACAATCCGACTAATTTTAATTGTAGCATTTCTAGGCGGTGCTTTCTCAGGGCTGTCTGTTGTTGGAGAAATCTTTGGAGTATACCATAAAGTATATAATGGATTTGTTGAAAATCTAGGCTTTTATGGTATGACAGCTGCCCTGATAGGTAGTAAATCCACAATAGGACTAGTATTAGGGGCTTTAATATTGGGAAGCCTACAGAGTGGTTCCGTTACTCTGTCAGTAATGACTAATGTGCCTTCGGAAATAGTTCTTGTAGTTCAAGGATTTGTAATGCTGTTTGCTACCATTAATATAGTGCAATATTTTTCTAAGTCAACAAAAAAGAAGGGAGCTGAATAAATGGATATCTTACAATTACTTAACTCTTCTTTACGTTTAGCAGCTCCAATAATATTGATTGCAATAGGTGGATTGTTTGCTTTAAAGGTTAACATTTTTAATCTAGGACTTGAAGGCTTTACATTAATAGGCTGCTTTTCCTCTGTTGTAGGAGCATTTTACACTAATAGTGTTATAGGTGGCCTATTTATAGGAGTAATAGCTACAATTCTTATGACGTTAATTTATGCAGTATTTGTAATGGAGTTAAAAGTTAATCCAGTAATATGTGCAATAGCTTTTTTAACTCTTTCAAGTGGGTTAACACGTTATTTAATGATTCCAATCTTTGATGTAAGCGGAAAATACATTTTATCTTCTGACTTAGCTTTACGTCCTATTGCTATTAGCTTTTTAGAAAAAGTACCAGTAATTGGACCTATTATAAACAATCAAACAATCTTAGTTTACTTATCATTGATAATCCCGTTTTTTGTATATATTTTTCTATATAAAACGAATATAGGATTATCAATGAGGGCCATAGGACAAAGCAGTAATGCTGCAATGTCTGCTGGAATAAGTGTTAAAAAAGTTCAATACTTTGCTTTGATTCTTAATGGACTATTTTGTGGGCTGGCAGGTGCACAATTAGCTCTTTCACTAAATTTGTTTAATGTTGGTATGACATCAGGTAGAGGGTTCACAGCTTTAGCAGCTTTGATTCTAACAAATGCAGAGCCTATATTAACATTATTAGTCTGCTTATTGTTTGGTTTTGCAAATGCTCTAGCTAATTATCTATCAACAGAAGGATATCCTTCACAAATTTTAGCCATGCTACCTTATGCATTAGCTTTATTAGCTGCTATTCTGCCTATGATCATTAAGACTATAGCAAAGTCAATGAAAAAAGCAAAGATTAAGAATTCAAAAATTAATAACTGGAGGGATATTAATGTTTAAAAGAAAATCAATTTTGGCTAGTATTTTAATTTTATCAATTGCACTCCTTGCTTTAACTGGATGTGCAGGTACGAACAAAGCAGAAGACAATAAGGACGCAAAAGACATTACTAAAATTGCCTTCGTATCTGACCAGGCTTTAGATGCATCTGAATGGTTAGTAAATTTGGTAAAAGGTATTAATGAGTATCAAGCAAACCATGAAAATGTTGAGATTAAAATGATAGAAGCTATACAGACAAGTGAATATGAACCAAAGATTAGAGCATTAGCAGAGCAAGGATATGATGTTATCATTACAACATATGCTAGTATTGCTGAAGCTACAATATCAGTTGCTAAGGACTATCCTGATATTAAATTTGGTAGCCTTGACGGAACAATTGAAAATATTGAAAACTACAAAAATATTCAGGAATTTGGTTTAAATAGAACTGAAACTGCATATTTAGGTGGTGTTGCAGCAGCTACAATGTCAGAAAGTGGTGTAGTTGGTATTGTAGGTGGAATGGACGAGCCTATTATAAATGCTATTATAGCTGGATGGCAGCAAGGATTAAGAAGTGTTAATGAAAATATTCAAGACTATGTATCCTACGCTGGTACTTGGACTGATCCTACAACTGGTAAGGACTTAGGATTAGCTTTAGTGGATAAGGGTGCTGATGTAATTGCAGCAGCAGCTGGTGGTACTGGTGCTGGTACAGCACAAGCAGCAGCTGAAACAGGCACATATTTTGTTGCTTGGGATACACATTATGATGAGATATTCAAAGTTAACAATGTTGAGCTTGGTAGTGCACTTAACTATTTTGATGTAATGGTAATTGCATTTATTGAAGATATCCTAGATGGAAACTTCAAAGGTGGTCAAAGAGTTGATTATGGTATGGATAAAGGTGTGTGTGAATTCCATATGTATGATGATGCTCCAGTAACAGAAGAAGTAAGACAAAATGTAGCAGCTGCTCTAGAAAAAATTAAAAATAAGGAAATCACAATTTCAACTGAACCATTGCATAAATAATATGTCTATGAAGATATAATTTTATAAACAAATGATAATTGAGTAAGATGCTTATTATAGCCTAAAATGGATTAACTACAAATATTACTTGTCCCTTTTAGACTAAATAAATGAGGAGAGAATTTATGAGAAATTTTGAAAGCTATTTAGAATATAGTGATGAAGTTTTAAATGCTAAAGAAGAAGGATTGCCTATAATTGCTCTTGAATCAACCATCATCTCCCATGGAATGCCTTATCCAGAAAACGTAAAAATGGCAAAAACATGTGAAAGAATAATCAGAGATAATGGCTGTATTCCTGCAACAATAGCAGTTATCAATGGGAAAATTAAGATTGGATTAGATGATGATGATTTAGAGTATTTAGCGAGTGCAAAGGATGTTGCTAAAGTTTCAAGAAGAGATTTGGCATATATAGTATCTACTAAAAAGACAGGTGCAACAACAGTGGCATCTACAATGATTTGTGCAGGGCTGGCTAATATTAAATTCTTTGTCACTGGTGGCATTGGTGGTGTTCATAGAGGATACAATGAGCATATGGATGTGTCAGCAGATTTGGAAGAACTAGCCACAACAAATGTCAATGTAATTTGCGCAGGTGCTAAGTCAATTTTAGATTTAGGCAGAACACTTGAGTACTTAGAAACAAAAGGTGTACCAGTAATAGGGTATGGAACTGAGATTTTCCCTGCATTTTTTACTCGTGACAGTAAATATAAATTAAATACCTGCTTTAATGATGTTAATCATATTGCAAAAATGATTAAAACAAAAGATGATTTAGGTTTGCGTGGTGGTACTATAATCGCAAATCCTATTCCAGTAGAATATCAACTTGAAAAATCCTTTATTGATTCTATAGTTGATGACGCAATTTTAGAAGGTGAAAGAAAAGGAATAGAAGGAAAGGATGTAACACCATTTTTACTTTCAACTATTGTGGAAAAGACAGAAGGTAAAAGCTTAGAAGCAAATATTGAATTAGTTTATAATAATGCTAAAGTTGGCGCTCAAATTGCCTATGCTTATTATCAAACTAAATAATGAAAGTAAATGAATCAGCCCCCAGCGAGAGAGACACTGAAAAAGTTTGCTTAAGATTCAAAGACTGTTTTCAGTACTCTCCTAGCTTTAATCCCTCCTCCAGAATAAAATCTGAAGGAGGGATTTAAATTTTCTATGCCACCTTTTGGGGAAGCAAAACCAGAAGGTGGTTTTTATATGCATAACTTTTCCTGAGAATACTAGCATAATACCCAATATTTTGATAGAATAGTTTTAGCTAAATAATAAACAATGTTTTTTCGAGAAGGAGTCTTTGTCATGCAAAAGAGAGTGAGAGTTATTTTTTTGGTGCTTTTAGATATAGCACTTATCAATCTAGCCTATTATCTAGCCTTATACCTACGATTTGATGGTAAAATCGAAGCCCAATATCTAAAGGTGTACATAAACAATGCATTAATAATTACATTATTAAAAATATTAGTATTTTATTATTTTAAACTTTATAGAAGCTTATGGAGATATGCAAGTGTAGAAGAGCTTATGAATGTAGTTGTAGCATCGGTTGTTGCAAATACTGGAGTAGTTAGCCTTTTGTTTGCTCTACAAACACATTTGCCTAGAAGTGTATATGCCATAACTACTATGCTAGATATGATGCTAATAGGTGGTGCTAGGTTTAGCTATAGAGCACTTAGGAGACTCAAGGGCAGTGAGCTTAAAAATGGCAATGGATTTAAACGAGTGATGATAATAGGCGCTGGAGATGCAGGAGCCATGGTAATAAGGGAGCTAAAAAACCATACGCAGCTTAATAGCAAGCCTGTAGCTATAATAGACGATGACTCCATAAAAGAAGGCCAAAGAATAAATGGTGTACCTGTCATGGGGCAGAGAGTTGATATATCAATTGTTGCCAATAAAATGAAAATTGATGAGATAATTATAGCTATTCCCTCTGCAGGTAAGGGTGAAATAAGGAAAATAGTTCAGGAATGTAAAAAGACTAAAGCTAAGCTAAAAATATTACCTGGAATTTATGAGCTTATAGATGGACAAGTTAGTATTAAGGAAATACGAGATGTTCAGATAGAAGACCTTCTAGGAAGAGATGAAGTAGAGCTTAATATTGATGAGATAAGTGAGTATCTAAAAGGCAAAAAAGTTTTAGTTACTGGTGGTGGAGGCTCTATTGGCTCAGAGCTTTGTAGACAGATTGCAAAGTTTAAGCCTGATACATTATGCATCCTAGATATATATGAGAATAGTGCCTATGATTTACAAAATGAGTTAAAAAGCAGATATAGGGATTTAAATCTAAAGGTTATCATAGCTTCTATAAGAGACAAGAGTCGTATAGATGAAATCATGAAGGATATTAAACCTGATGTTATATTCCATGCTGCAGCACACAAGCATGTGCCACTTATGGAGGACAACCCTAAGGAAGCCATTAAAAACAATGTGTTCGGCACCTTAAACCTAGCTCAAGCAGCAGATAAATATGGAGTTAAAAGATTTGTCATGATATCTACAGATAAAGCAGTGAATCCAACTAATATTATGGGAGCATCTAAAAGAATATGCGAGATGATAATTCAATCCATAGATAAAGGGAGCAAGACAGAGTTCGTAGCAGTAAGATTTGGTAATGTATTAGGCAGCAATGGAAGTGTAATACCACTATTTAGAAAGCAAATACTGGAAGGAGGACCTGTTACGGTGACTCATCCAGAAATAATAAGGTACTTCATGACTATACCTGAAGCTGCTCAATTAGTTATACAAGCTGGAGCTATGGCTAAGGGTGGAGAAATATTTGTACTCGATATGGGAGAACCAGTTAAGATAGTAGATTTGGCAAGAGATTTAATAAGGCTTTCTGGATTCGAACCAGATTTAGATATACCTATACTATTTACTGGGTTAAGACAGGGAGAAAAGCTATTTGAAGAACTTTTGCTAGATGAAGAAGGCATCCAATCAACAGGGCATGATAAGATATTTATTGGCAAACCTATATTTACAGATTATAAGCTAATATTGAAATCTATACATACTTTAAGAGAAATAATAGATGAATGTGACAGTGGTACTCTTAAAGAACATGTGCAGCAAATAGTACCTACATATAATATATGCAGCGTGGAAAATACTATAAAAGACCCCAAGGTCTCATGTGAGGTCTGTGCAAGTAAAGAACTTATATAGAAAGGTTAGTGATATATATGCTAGTTAAAAAAGCTGTTATCCCGGCAGCAGGGTTGGGGACTAGGTTTTTACCTGCAACTAAGGCCCAGCCAAAGGAAATGCTACCTATTGTAGATAAGCCAACCTTACAGTATATTATTGAAGAGGCTATAGAATCTGGAATAGAGGATATATTAATTATAACAGGGAGAAATAAAAAATCCATAGAGGACCATTTTGATAAATCTGTAGAGTTAGAGCTAGAGCTTGAAAAAAAGGGTAATACAGAATTACTAGAAGAGGTTAGTAAAATCTCTAATATGGTAAATATACACTACATAAGACAAAAGGAGCCCCTAGGACTAGGGCATGCTATCTATTATGCTAAAAGCTTTATAGGAGATGAGCCCTTTGCAGTGCTTCTAGGCGATGATATAGTAAATTCAAAAGCTAAACCATGTCTAAAGCAGCTTATAGATATGTATGATGAACACAAGGCTACTATTCTCGGAGTTCAAGAGGTGGCAAAAGAGGATGTTAACAAATATGGTATAGTATCTGGAAATAAAATAAAAGATGGACTATACGAAGTGAAGGACTTAGTAGAAAAACCAAATATAGATGAAGCACCTACTAATGTGGCCATACTAGGAAGATATATAATAGCTCCTGAAATATTTCATATATTAGAGACTACAAAGCCAGGTGCAGGAGGAGAGATACAGCTTACAGATGCCCTAAAAGAGCTAGCTAAGCAGCAAAAAATGTACGCATATACCTTTGAGGGCAAAAGATATGACGTAGGGAACAAGCTAGGCTTCCTCCAAGCAACAGTAGAGTTTGCATTAGAGAGAGAAGATTTAAAAGATGGTTTTAAGGAATATTTAGTTGAATTGATAAAAAGCATATAATAAAATCCCATCCTCAGATTTTATTCTGAAGGTGGGATTTTATATTTTTAAAAATCCTTTGATGTAGCTACTAGCAATATCTTTGCTATGTTTGAATTATGAGTGTTTTTCCATTTATGAGGTATAGAGCAAGGGTATGTAAGGGTATCTCCTTCTTTGAGTATATAATCACCAACGCCTACCAGAGTATACATTACTTCACCTTCAAGTATATATACAATTTCTTCACCATTATGACTTACTTCTTTACCTGAATCAGCCAGAGGCGGTATTGTAATAACACCACCCAAAATTTCGTTTTTGTCTTTCGTAATCATTTCTTCTGTTAAATCACCATATTTACTTTTGTTACGTGTTATTACTTTGCGTTCATCTTTTCTTACAAGTGAAATTTTACTATCAATATCATCAAGAAAAAATGAAATAATAGAAAAACCTAAAACATCAGCTAACTGTTTAGCAGTGAGTATATTAGGTATAGATTTATTATTTTCTATTTGGCTTATAGCACTGGCCGATAATCCTGTTTTTATGCCTAATTCACGTAGAGACATTTTTTTCTCTAATCGTTTACTTTTAATCATGCTTCCTATATCCAAGTTTTTTCACCTTTCTTTGAAAAATTCTATTAGCAATATATATAAAGATAATAGCACAAAATATAAAATTTTAAAAATTTCAAAATAATAGAGGATTTTTTTGAGTTGTGAAGAATGTTAAATATAACGGACAAAATTCATTATAACGCACAAAACAATATAGTTCAAGTACAATTAATTAATTTTAAAAAGCATTAGGTAAATATTTTACTCAATAAAAAATAAAGGAGGGAATTAATTGAGTCAAATACTATTAAAGAACGGTTTCATAGTTTCTATGAACAAAGAAGAGCAAGTTTTTACGCAGGGAGATGTGTTAATTGAAAATGATAGGATTAAAGCAGTAGGGCATGTAGAACAGTCTTTAGTAACCCCTGATGTAGAAATAGTAGATGCAAAGGGAAAAATTATTATGCCAGGCCTTATTAATACACATGTACATACGTCACAGCAATTAGGCAGGGGTCTTGGTGATGATGTAAATCTTCTAACTTGGTTACATGAGAGAATCTGGCCCTATGAAAGTAGTTTAACTGAAGAGGATTCCTATATTTCTACATTGCTTTGCTGCCTTGAACAGATCAGAGCAGGGGTCACATCATTTGCTGAGCCTGGTGGTCAATTTGTTAGTGGCATGGCAAAGGCTGTGAACCAGATTGGTATTCGTGCTAAGCTTGCAAAGTCAGTGATGGATTGTGGAGAAGGGCTGCCTAAAGTCTGGCAAAAAACAACACAAGAAGAGCTTGACAAACAAGAAGAAGATTTAAGAAAATTTCATAATACTGCCGATGGACGTGTTCAGGTTTGGTTTGGATTGCGTACTATCTTTAACAACTCTGATGATTTGATTATCAAGACTAAAGAACTTGCAGATAAGTATGGTGTAGGTGTACATATGCACGTTGCAGAGGTAAAAGAAGAAGTTGAGTATGCATTAGAAACAAGAGGGGCCACAACTGTAAAACATTTATACAATTTAGATGTTCTGGACAAAAACTTTCTTGCAGTTCATACAGTATGGCTTACAAATGAAGAGGTGAATATGTTTAAAGAGAAGAGAGTAAAGGTTTCACATAATCCAGCGGCTGCTATGCGAGTACTTGGATTTGCTAAGATTCCAAGAATGCTTAAGGAAGGAATTTGCGTAACATTAGGAACTGACGGAGCAGCAGCCAGCAACAGAATGGATTTAATAGATGAAATGTGGCTTACATCTCTTATTCATAAGGGGTGGCGATTAGACCCTACAATTATGAAGGCTCAGGAAATCATTAGAATGGTTACTGTAAATGGTGCAAAAGCTCTTCTTGAAGAGGATAATATTGGATCTCTAGAAGTAGGGAAAAAAGCCGATGTCATAATTATTAATCCTAATTCTGCTGGAATGCTGCCTATTCATGATGCTATTGCAAATCTAGTTACTTCTATGCATTCATCTAATGTTGAAAGCACAATGTGTGATGGGAAGTGGATTATGAAGGATAGGGAAATATTAACAGTTGATGAAGATTCTATTATTAACGAAGCAAAAGAAAGAGCAGAATCAATTTACAAACGTGCTGGGATAGTTTTACCTCATAGGTTTCCATATATCTAAAAAAGTATTTAGATTGATATAGAAATAAAAAATGGAGGGATAGTAATGGATAAAAAATTAACATCTGTTTCTATGGGATTAGAAAAAGCTGACTTAGTAGTTGTGAACGGGAAAATTGTTAATGTTTATTCAAAGGAAATATATAATGGTGGAATTGCAGTTGCTAATGGCAAAATAGCTGCAGTAGGTCACATAGATTACTGTATTGGTGAGAAAACTAAGATTATAGATGCTAAAGGGAAGTATTTGCTGCCAGGCTTTATTGATGGGCATATTCACCCAGAAAGTACAAATTTGAGTATTAGGGGCTTTGCGGAAATAGTCTTAACTCATGGGACAACAGCTGTGATGGCAGATATGCATGAGGTAGGAGTTGTTGGCGGAATGGAAGCCATTGAAGCAGTACTTAATGAGGCTAAGGCAACAGATCTCAAAATATATTTTGTAGTGCCCTCCCATGTACCTTTTGCTCCAGGACTTGAAACAAGTGGCGGCTCTTTTAATAGTGAAATTATTGAAAAGGCCCTAAAGCGTGATGATGCAGTAGGACTATCTGAAATTGTAGCACCTTATCTTTTACAAGGAAATACAGAGTTAATTAAAGCAATGGAAATAGCAAGTAAAATGGGCAAATCACTCCAAGGACATTTGCCTGAAATGAAGGGACCAGCAATGAATGTATGCATGGCAGCAGGAGTAAGCACTGACCACGAATCCCTTAGTACAGAGGATGCAATCGAGAGATTACGTGCTGGCTGTTACGTAATGATGCGAGAGGGTTCGGCAGCAAGAAATATGACAGAGTGTCTGAAAGCTATAACTGAGCATAAGCTAGATTCAACTATGTGTAGTATAGTAACAGATGATTTACATACAGTTGATGCGGTAGAGAGAGGACATTTAGATGATGCTATACGTACAGCTTTGAAAAATGGTGTGGATTTTGTTACTGCAATACAGATGGTAACAATAAATGCAGCAAGAGCTTTTAATCTAGATAGAGAAATAGGTGCATTGGCTCCAGGAAGACGTGCAGATATAAACATTGCAGAAGGACCAGAGGATTTTAAGGTAATATCTGTAATATCAGGTGGCAACCTAGTTGTTGAGGATAGTAAGTTAATTAAGCGTTATGACAAGGCAGAACATGAGCCTATACTCCTAAATACAATTAAATTATCTAAAAAAATTACTGCAGAAGATCTTATGATTAAGGTAGATAAGGAAGCTAAAGAAGCAAGAGTAAAAATAATGCGTACTTTAGATTGGATACCTATAACCTTTGGGCAAGAGACAATTTTACCTGTTAAGGATGGGGTTGTTGAATGCGACTTAAATCAAGATATTCTATATATAGCTCAAGTAGAACGCTATGGAAAGAATGGAAATATTGGTAAGGCCTTTATGGGAGGATTTAACTTAAAATCAGGTGCAATTGCATCGTCTGTAGGTCATGACAATCATAATATAATTGTTATGGGAACAAACTTTGAGGATATGGCCCTTGCTGTGAATAGAATAGGGGAAATCCAAGGTGGGCAGGTTTTAGTTAATAATGGTCAAGTTATTTGTGAAGTAGAATATCCTATACTAGGATTGCTATCAGACTTAGATGCTTGGGAACTAGCATCACAGAAGAAAGTATTAAATTCAAAAATTCATGAACTGGGCTGTACTATAAGTATTCCATTTATGTTTCTTTCTTTTATTTGCCTAGCGGCTATTCCAGAATATGCAGTAACAGACCATGGTTTTATTGACGTAATGCATCAAGAAATTATTGACCCAGTTATTGAGCTAATTAAATAAGTATAATAGCAACCCCACCCTCAGAAATTAATCTATAGGTGGGGTTGAAATTTTATATATAGTATCATAGAACAAAACAATCATACTTCCAAAATAAAATAAGTAATATCATCGTCATGTATATATCCATCTTTAGTGTTTTCTCTAATTTCTAAAAGAATTCTTTCGTTTAATCTATTCAAGCTCTTGTATCTGTATTCTTTCATGATTGTAACAATAGTATCCATTTTCAAAAGTGTATTGCCTTTAAAGCATTCTACTAATCCATCTGTATAAAAAATAATTCTGTCACCCCTATTTAAGTCTAGATATGCATTTTCATACTTAGGCTTGTAGAATTCAGCGAATTTACATATAGTAAACCCGCTACTCTTATCTAGCAATTCCCAATCTCCATTCCTTCTGACTAGGATTGGGAGGACATTCATACCACCTGAACAGTAGGACAGTTTTTGTGTTCTTATATTGTATACTGCTTCAAATATTACTATGTGCATTTCATTTGGAAAGTCAGATTTATTAAATTCCTCATAAAAGCTCTGTAGCTTTTCAGAAGGAGATATAATATTTTCTCCAGAATGAAACAGGTTTGTTGGCTTCATTATTCTATCAGCAAATACAGTCATAACTGCAGCAGATACTCCGTGACCTGAAACATCAGCAATGTACATTGCCAAGTGTTCCTCATCTAAGGCATGAATATTATAAAAATCTCCACTTAATCTTTCACATGGAATATATTCTGAGATAAACTTAGTATTAAAAATTTTTAGAGATTTTTGTGGAAGCAAGGATTGCTGTATCCGTTTTGCATGCTCCAAATCCTCCATCATTTTATTGTTAACTGCTTGAATCTCTGCAGTTCTATTTTCTACAACCTCCTCTAGGTTGTCAGCATACCTTTTGATTCTCTTTTTAGCTTTATCAAGCTCGTTATATGGATGATCTAAGTTATATGAAAAAATTGCTCGAAAAACAAGAAAGCCAAAGACTATATTAAACATATGGCCTAAAAGATTATAGGTGTCGTAGACACTTTTATACAGAGTAAAAGCACCGTCCGTAAAAACTGCAAAGCACAGGCTTATATAATAAATTTTAAAAATTCTATTATTAGTCCTGATATAATCCCTTATACAAAAAACAACAGTTACAGAAAATAATATCATAACAAAGTATTCTAAATAAATTTTTAATGGAGTTAAGCCTTGCCCATCGATAAACATAGGAGGCAGTAGGTCTTGCTTATACGTTCCTATGTAAAAAATCGCCAATGTAGCTACAATGCTCCCTCCTAAAAAATACTCTCTTTTTAGGTTGGTTTTTTTATCTACTGGAATAGCTGCTGCTATGAAAAGCCCAATGGCTAAAACTAATCTACTAATCATCCAAAATATTGTTGCCTTTGGTGCAGAGCTTTCGGTAAAAAAGCTAGGCATACCTTTATAGCTCATTGTATGAAAGAAGCTAACAGATCCAGTAATAAAAAATGTACTGCTATAAACTAATAGCCTTAATCTCATATTTTTATTGAATGTATAATAAGTTATTGTATATGTCATGAAAAAGAGCAGTATACCCAAAAACTCAAGGACAATATGAGCTGTTAAAAATTCTGGTATATTTAAAACCCTATAAATTTGCTCTTCATAAACACCTATTATTCTTAAGAACATTAAGTTTATAGCAAATATAGCCACAATTAATAAAAAATCCTCATGAATTATACTTTTTTTTGCTTTTTCTGCTATCATAAAAGGCATTCCCCTTTTTGTGACAATTTATTTTCTATACCCTAATATTTTCTACATTAATCTAACCAATCCTCTAAAGATTTTAAATAAATTATATATTTTTTAAAAAACACTACTTTTACTGACGACACTAGCATAATTCTTTATATTTTGATAAAATGATTTTAGATAAACAATAAACAACGCTTTCTCAATGAAACCACGGGGACTGTCCCTGTGGTTGTTTCCTGTAATTTCAGTACTTTATTAAATCAGGAGGGATTATGGTATGAAAGAGTTTTTTACGAACAAATACTTTAATAGAGTCCTAGCCTTGTTTTCAATAGTTATCTTGATAACCATTAATCTATTATCCTTTATCCTATATAAAAATTATGAAATAAACACAATAAACAGATTTAAGAAGATAAATATAGAGATATTGAATGAAACCAGTAGAATGAATGAATACATAGGAAAATCTATAAAATTGTCAGGAATGAATCTTCTATATGAATCTCCTATACAGAAGCTTATGAAGAGTCCAGATATGAACAACTTTGAAAAGGTACAAGCTATTAGAAGGATGGATTCAGTTCAATCCATGGGAATGCATATACATTCTATTTATTTGTACAATATGGAAAAAGACTACATATACTCTACATCAAACTATATGTCCACCCATGCAGATAATTTCTATGATAAGGAAGTTATCCAGCTTTTAAATAGTGGCAGGAATTTAAAGGGCTTTTATCCAATTCCACGTTGGATAAAAGAAGGAAGCTCTAAATATCCAGTATGCACCTTTTTCTTTTTTGAAAGCAATCCAATGAAAGAGAATAAAGGGGTATTAATAATAAACCTTGATTTAAAATGGCTAAAGGAAATAGAAGGAGAAGGAGATAAAAGCTCTTCACTATATATTGTGGATCAGGATAGAAAAGTAGTGTATAATTCGGATTTAGATAAGTTTCTAATGGAGCTATCAGATGAAAAATACATAGAAAAAATATTCGCTTCTGAAGAAAAAAGCGGACATTTTATAGATACAGTAGATGGTGTTAAATCCTTAGTTATGTATTCTAAACCAGAGGATCAGGAGTGGTATTTTATCAAGCTTATGCCCTATAATAGCTTAGTAGACAACATTACTGCTATGAGAGACAACACTATAAAAATAATTCTGTTATTTCTTGTGGTAGGAGTAGGTATTTCCTTTGCTTTATCTAAAAAATTATCTAATCCAATAGACAAATGGGTAAGTATGATGAAGGAATTTGGAGTGAGTAAAGACTCTGATGATATAACTTATATTACTTCATCTATAGAGCATATGCTAGTCAAGGCATCTGATTTAGAAAGCATGTCTAAAACCTACTTGAACGCTCTTCACCAGGAGCTACTAAAAGAAATCATAGTGGGAAATATAAAAAGAGATAAGGATATACATAAAATATTGAAGGAATATAAGATGCCCCTATCCTATCATGGAAACTATCACATGATTTTATGCTATAATGGTCAAAATTATATGCTAGAGGCTATGGGCAATGAATTTGAACAAAGCAATTATAGTGTCAATATTGGTGAAAACACAGTGCATATATTATGGAATGCAGATCCCCAAAGGATTAATCGACTAATAGATACCTTTAAATTTATGGGCGTATCATCTATAGCTGTTAGTGGGTTAATAACAAGTATTAGGGAGTTCAATTTAGGCTTTATTGCACTAAATGAGCTTTTAAAGGAAAAGATATTTTATCCTAAGGGCTATGTATTATATTATGATTATGAAATAACTAGATACAAGCCACCTCATTATCCTTCTGAGAAGGAAAAGGATTTAATTTCGTCCTTAAGAAGAGGAGAGGTCGAAAACACACTGGTTGTTTACAAAGATTTTATAGAGATAATATCTAATTTTAAATACGATTATTTTAAGTTTTATTTAGTTAGGCTTATTTTCTCTATTCAAAACATGGTAGATGAATTAGAAATAGAGGAATATTTCCTTGATTATGGAATGATAAAAAGAGATTATTTTGAAAAATATTTAGAAGAGAGCAACCATATATCTGGATTGGACATTTATTTTAAGGATATATTCTCTAGTATTGAAAGGGCAATATCTGAAGAAAAGTCTAAAAGAAATTATATTGTGATAGAAAAAGCTATTGAATATATAAGCCAGAATTTCAAGGACCTTAATTTAAGTTTACAGACTGTTTCTGATGCAGTTGGGCTATCTTCGTCTTATTTAAATCAAATATTTAAAACGGAAAAAGAAGTATCTATCAGTGAGTATATTGTAAATTATAGAATTGAAAAGGCGAAGGAATATTTAATTGATAAGGATTTTACTATAAAGAATATTGCAAATATGGTAGGCTTTAGCAATGACAATTATTTTTATACTGTATTCAAGAAAAACACAGGCTTAACCCCTGGACAGTACAGGAAAGAATATGCCTAGAAGTTTATTTAAAATATGAGATTATGTAAAAAAGTAGAATATTAAAGTTTATATTTAGAATTATATTAACTAAAATTATAGTTGTAAGCTCAGGCTCACAACTATAATTTATTTAAGGGGTGTATTTTAATGTTTAAAAGGAAAACGTTGGCAACTATTTTAGTCTTAGCACTTTCTTTAATAATGGTGCTAACAGGATGTGGCTCTAGTAACAAAGGCGGTACTAGTGGCTCAACTGATGAAAAACTAAATGTAATGCTTTATTCATCATTAAAAGATACGCAATTAGCAGCATTAAAGGAAAAGTTCACTGCTAAATACCCACATGTAAATATGGACTATTATACAGCTGGGACAGGTAATGTAATGACAAAATTAGCTACTGAGCAACAAGCAGGTGGAATTTCTGCAGACCTAATATGGGTTGGAGATCCAACTAACTATATTAACTTTAAGGCAGATGATTTATTATATCCATATGATTCACCTGCAGCTAAGGAAATACCAGATAAGTTCAAGGATCCAGATAGAATGTACATATCAGGTAGATTGATTATGTTAGGCTTTGTATACAATACAAATATGCTAACAGCAGAAGAAGCGCCAAAGACTTGGGATGACCTATTAAAGCCTGAATTTAAGGATTATGTAGGCATGACAGACCCTACATCAGCTGGTACTACATTTAATACTGTTGCAGGATTAGTTCAACATCCTAATTATGGCTGGGATTATTTTAGAGCTTTAAAGGAAAATGGAGTAAAGCTTGAAAATGGTTCTAGTGGTGTTGTAAATAAAGTAGGTGCTGGTGAGTATAAGGTAGCTATTGGAGTTGACTATATTGCCAGATCTGTAAAAGCTCAAGGCTCCCCAGTAGATTTTATATATCCAGCAGATAATATACCAGTTATAGAAAGCCCTATAGCTATAATCAAAAATACAAAAAATCTTGAAGCAGCAAAATTACTTTATGATTTTATAATTTCTGAAGAGGGACAACAAATTTTATTAGAAGAATATACATTCCCAATTAACCCAAATATGGCATTAGAAGATGCTATTCCAGTAACAGAAGCAGAAGCTAAGATGCTGCCTGTTGATAATCAGAAGCTTGCAGAAGATAAAGTTCAAATACTTGAAACATTTGATAGTATCTTTAAATAAGGAGTTATCTGAAGAGGAGGAAAAAGCATGGCTAGTGTAGACATAAAAGGAATTAGTGTAGGATATGGAAATAATACTGTGTTGAATGATATCTCCTTGAGCATAAAGGACGGAGAAAGCCTAGCAATTGTAGGGCCATCTAGTTGTGGTAAAACTACGCTTTTAAGAGCCTTATGTGGTTTTAATAAAATTTCCCAAGGAGAAATATATATCGGAGACAAATTAGTCTCCAGCGCAAAGAAAAGAGTTTCCATATCACCAGAAAAAAGAAACATAGGAGTTGTATTTCAAGACTATGCTGTGTGGCCTCATATGACTGTTTTAGAAAATGTAGTTTATCCTTTGAGAAAGCAAAAAGTACCTAAGGTACAAGCACAGGAGAGGGCGATGAAAGCAATAGCTCAAGTTAAAATGACGGAATATGCTCATCGCCTTCCGTCTCAATTGTCAGGAGGTCAACAGCAAAGAGTTGCTTTAGCAAGGGCTCTAGTATCTTCTCAAAATTTAATAGTACTAGATGAGCCCATTACAAACCTTGACGCTACATTGAGAGAAGAGATGTCCTATGAGATACAACAGCTTCAAAGAGAGTTAGGAGTTACAATAATATATATTACCCATGACCAGGAAACTGCTATGACTATAGCAGACAGAATGGCAATCATGAACAACACTGGAGACATACAGCAAATCGGTACTCCAGAAGAAATATGGACAAAGCCTGTAAACCAATATGTATATAAGTTTTTAGGAGTATCTAACTTTATTCCTGTTGTATACGAAAATGGTAGAATAAAAATAGTTGATGAAAATATGTCCATGACTATTGAAAATAAAGGCTTAGAAGAAAACACTGAGTATATGATGGCATCCCGACCTATAGAGATAAAGCTAGTAGAAGCAAAAAAAGGTGACGAAGGCTTTATTGGGAAAATGAACAGAGTAACTTATCTTGGAGACCAATTTGACTACTTTGTTGAAGTTGGGGTCCATACTATAAGAGTTCACCAGGATTCATATGATGCCTTCCAAAATGGTGTACCTGAAGAAGGAAAATACTATAGATTAGACTTTTCACAACCTCAATTTTACACTATGAATGAGCAGGCTGTGGCATTGGAAGGGGAGGTTGATTAGATGAAATTTTTAAGACGCTTTAAAACTCATGGCGATGTAATGGATGGAGGAAAGCTTGGGATAGACCAAGTCCTATATGGTCTTTCATTGATTATCTTGTTAATCACCGTATTGTTTCCTATTGCAATGATAATATATAGCACCTTCTTCTATGGATTTAAGTTTGACTTTACTATGTTTAAGGAAGTAATATTTAATCCAGACAATGTAACTGCTATGTGGAATACTATAAAGATATCCTTTGCTGTTACAATATTTGGAACAATCTTAGGCTTATTCTACGCATGGCTAATAGGTAGAAGTGATATCCCATTAAAGGGATTGATGAAGTCACTTTTTACTATTCCATACATGTTTCCGCCATTCTTTGGTGCTATGGCATGGAACCTATTACTTGCACCTAGATCAGGCTATATAAATAAGATTTATATGGCTGCTACTGGCTCTGCAACTCCGCTATTAAATATCAATAGCTTGGCCGGTATAGTATTTGTTGAGGTTTGCTATTATTTCCCCTTTGTGTTCTTACAAGTAGTAAGTGCATTGGAGAGAATGGACCCAACCCTAGAAGAGTCAGCGAGAATAGCAGGTGCAAATCAATGGTATGTAATTAGAAAAATAACTTTACCTCTAGTAATGCCAGCAACAGCTGCAGGAGCTATGCTGATTCTCATATCGTCATTATCACATTTTGGAGTACCAGCAATACTAGGATTTTCATCAAATATATTTACATTGCCAACTAAGATATTCCAGTTGATAAACAGGTCCTCTGGAAGCTTCCAAGGGATACGAGAGGGGGCTGCCTTATCAATACTGTTGGTAGTTGTAGTTGTTATAGCATTATGGCTGCAAAAGCTAGTTTTAAAGACAGGAAGATACGACATTATCAAGGGAAAAAGCATGAGACCTGTTCTTATTAAACTAAGAAAGGCTAAGTATCCACTATTAATAATTAGCTTAGTTTCCCTATTTATAATAGTTGTAATGCCTTTATTCATGATATTTGCTGTAGGTGGGCTAAAGGCCTATGGACTACCATTGAAGCTTGAAAACATGACATTTGCTAACTATAAGTATATTCTTACACAATCACAGATGGTAATAGACTCTATTAAAAACAGTTTATTCTTATCTGTAACTGCAGGTATAATATCTATGTTCCTAGGTGTTATGATAGCATATATCATTATCAAGGTTAGACCTAAAGGAAAAGAAGTTCTTGAGATATTATCCTTACTGCCATATTCCATACCTGGAATAGTATTAGCTATAGGAGTAATCTTATCCTGGAGTGGAATTATAGGAATAAATCTATACAATACAATATGGATAATACTAATAGCTTATATTGCAAGATATGTATCCTTTGCAATGAAGTCAGCAGCCGCATCCCTAGAGCAGGTACACTACTCCTTGGAGGAGGCAGCTAGATCCTGTGGTGCTACTCATTTAGAGTCCTTAAGGGATATTACATTGCCTTTAATCAGACCAGGAATGATTGCAGGATTTTTCCTAATATTCTTACCTGCAATGCGTGAGTTAACTACTTCTATACTGCTTTATGGACCATTTACTAGAACCTTAGGAGTAGCCATATACTCGGTAAATGCAGAAGGAAATACAGTACAAGCATCTGCACTTGCTGCAGTAGCCATATTGATAATTATTTTAGGAAATGGCGTTTTAAGACTTATTACAAGAGAAAGGAAGGGAGTTTAAATGGATCAAATAGTATTAAAAAACGTAACAAAAAAATTCCCGACCAAATCTGGAGAGCCAATTATTGCAGTAAACAACTTTAATTTAAATATAAAGGAAGGAGAGATATTTTCCTTCTTAGGCCCTTCAGGTTGTGGCAAGACTACAACTTTAAGGATGGTTGCAGGATTTGAAGACTTAAGTGAGGGTGAAATCTATCTAGGAGACAAAATAGTATCATCTAGCAAAAAGAATCTTTATGTTCCTCCTGAGGATAGAGGATTAGGAATGGTGTTTCAGGCATTTGCAGTATGGCCTCATTTAAATGTATTTGAGAACGTGGCTTTCCCACTGAGAGTACAAAAGAAAAGCAAAACAGAAATTAATGATGCTGTAAACAAAGCCCTAACTCATACTAACTTAAAGGGATTAGAAAATGTGTATCCATCTGATTTATCTGGTGGACAGCAGCAAAGAATTGCTCTTGCAAGGGCAATAGTTACTAATCCAAAAGTAATGCTGCTAGATGAGCCTCTTTCAAATCTAGACCCGAAATTAAGAGAGCATATGAGATTTGAGATTAAGGAGCTGCAACAGAAGTTCAATTTTACTATAATATTCGTAACTCATGACCAATCAGAGGCAATGGCCATGTCAGATAGAATGCTAGTTATGGATATGGGTAACATTGTTCAAATAGATACTCCTGCTAATCTATACAACAATCCTGTAAATAAGTTTGTTTATGGATTTCTAGGACAATCTAACTTTGTAGATGTGGTCTTAGAAGATGGAAAGATATATCCTGTGGGAGGCAAAGGCCAACCTATTCCACTAGCTTGGAGTGATGAGCTAAAAGGAAAAACAGGAGTAATAGCTTCAAGACCTAATGAAATATTAATAAATAGTAATTCGGAAAAAGGTTACGCTACTAAGATTGAAAAGAGAATTTACTTAACCTCAGGCATAGAATATCATGTAAAGCTTGGAGAACAAACAGTGCGTATCCGTACTTCTCATGAAAATATATACAAAATAGGTGACAATGTAAATATTGAATTCATTAGACCAAGCTGGTATGAGATGGATTCCCAAGACGCAGAAAAAGAAAGAATTCAAAGACAGGTAATATAGATTTAAAGACTATCTCTAAAAACTAGGGATAGTCTTTGATTTTTATGAAAGGATAGATGTGCTATGAAAAGATACAAAGGAGTAATATTTGATTTGGACGGAACCTTACTAGATACAATAGAGGACCTTTCAGATAGTATGAATATAGTACTTACAAAATATAAACATCCTAATTTTACTAAGGAAGAATATATGCTTAAGGTAGGAAATGGGTTTAGAGGATTAGTTCTAAATAGCTTTCCTGAAGAAACCGATGAAAAGATAATAGATAAGGCAGTAGAACAATTTGCAGAAATATACGACAGTAATTATCTTAATAAAACTAAGCCTTATGATGAAATAGACTATGTTCTAGATGGATTGAATAGAATGGGTATAAAGCTAGGGGTAAATTCTAACAAGAAAGATCATTACACTATGAACTTGGTTTCTAAGTTTTTTGCAAGAATACCCTTTATTAGGGTATATGGTGAACGGGCTGGCATAGAGAAAAAACCAGACCCTACATCAGCGCTAGAAATAGCTCAGGCTATGGAACTCAAGCCAGAAGAAATCCTATACATAGGAGATTCAAAAACAGACATACTTACAGCTCAAAATGCTGACATGGACAGTGTAGGAGTTCTATGGGGCTTCAGGTCAGAAGAAGAGCTAAGAGAATATGGAGCAAGCTATATAGTGTCTAGTCCGAAGGAGATATTGGATATTGTATAAATGGACAGGTACTGTTCGCTAGATAGATTATGAAGCTAGAACTTAACTAAATAATTATTATAATGTCTAACAATTAAAACTGGGGCGAATCACTTTACTAGTGGTTTAACCCAGTTTTTTATCTTTCGAAATAAATAATTTATAATATTTATCTAAAAAAAGAGGATTATTAAAAATGATGTCGAATAAAGACCTTATAAGCAAACGATATTATCATCAGCTTATCAGAGGAGTGAAAATATGAGTATATTAAATGTTAGAAAAATTCAAAAACAAACCGCTGTTCAAAAGGTACTCGAAAGTTTAAAGGCATATATATTATCTGATGATGGAACTGCTGGATTAAAATTACCATCTGAAGTTGAATTGGCAGAACAGTTAGGCGTAAGTAGGCTGACTGTCAGAGAGGCACTGACAATCTTAGAAAAGGAAGGCTACATTGCAAGAAATCAAGGTAGCAGTACTACTATAACATCATTTGCTAAGAAATTGACATGTCGCATAGAGGATGCTAGAGAAATTGCTAAGTTCATTAAAGATAATGGCTACGATTCTAGTGTAGACGAGATATTATACCATTGGAAAAAATCTGATCAACTGGAGTCAGAAAATTTATCTATTGAAAAAGATGAAGAGATTCTTGTTGTAGAAAAGAGGTTTTTAGCTAATGGGGCACCTGCAGCATTTTGCATTGATAGAATTCCTAAGAAATATCTTTCAAGGACAGATTTTAAAACAGAAGAGTTAGAGGATTCAATGTTTTATTTTGTCGAAAAGTACTGTCATTGTCAGCTTACTCATGACTTTATTGAATTGATTCCAGTCGTGTCTGATGCTAAGCTGTCAAGGCTTTTCGATATAAAGGAAGGCAGTCCTCTTTTTAGGGTGGATACTATTGAATATAGTAAGGATGGTATACCTGTAATGTATAATACAGAATATTATCTTCCACAATTTATAAGATTTACAGCTTGTAGAACAGTAGCATACATGTCATAGAAGCTATATTAAATAATTTAATAAAACACAAAAACAACATTTGGAGGTGTTGCCGTTAATAATAAAAGTATATTTTCCAAACTAAGGAGATGCTAAAAAACAAAAAATAAGGAGGAAATATTATGAAAAAATTTTTATCGCTTCTATTAGTTTTAATTATGCTTTTTACATTAGTAGCTTGCGGGAAAGATAATAATCAAGTAAATAGCAATGAGAATATTGCAAACAATGAAAACGTTTCCGGTACAGATGAAGGAGAAAAAGTAAAAGTAGGTTTACTTACAGGAGTAGCGGGCTTAGGAGATAAATCTTTTAATGACCTTGCTTATGATGGTGCAAAACAGGCAGAAAAAGAATTGAATATAGAACTTAAGGTAGTGGAGCCGATAGATTTAGCTTCAACAGAAGGGTTGTTAAGAGATTTAGCTAATGCGGGAAATGATATGGTAATAGGAGTAGGCTTTGATATGGCTGAGCCTATGAATATAGTTTCACAAGAATTCCCAGACACAAAATTTGCTATAGTAGATGCAGTAGTAGAGCAACCTAATGTACAATCATTAACATTCAAAGAACATGAAGGTTCATTTTTAATAGGTGCATTAACTGCTTTGATGACTGAAACGAATAAAGTGGGTTGTATACCAGCTATGGATATACCATTTTTAAATAGATTCACTAATGCATACGAGCAAGGAGTAAAATATATTAATAAGGATATCGAAGTAATAGTTCAACCTATAGGGTCAGATTTTAGTGCATTTAATGATCCTGGTAAAGCAAAAAACATTGCAGCATCTATGTACTCACAAGGAATAGACATTATTTATCCTGTAGCTGGTGGTTCTGGAACTGGGTTATTTGAAGCTGCAAAGGATGCAAACAAGTATGCACTGGGAATTAACTCAGATCAGGATTATATGGCAGAAGGCTTAGTGCTTGCTTCGATGATGAAAAGAGTAGATGTAGCAGTATTTGAATCTATACAAGATGTTGTAGATAAAAGCTTTGTAGGGGAATTGAAGCTATTTGGTCTTGAAAATAACGGTGTAGGACTTTCGGAGATGAAATATACAAAAGATATAATTGGAGAAGAAGTAATTAATAAGCTAGAAGAAATTAAAAAGGGAATTATAGATGGAACAATAGAAGTAATTGACGTTACTGCCCAATAATGATTACAACACAGTTTTGTTTGTGTTATGTATGAGAGGATGGGATAAATGAATTATGCACTAGAAGTGACAGGATTAAAAAAACACTTTGGAATAGTAAAAGCAAATGACGGAGTTGATATAAAAGTAAAAGAGGGTAGTGTTCATGCAATAATAGGAGAAAATGGAGCAGGCAAAACAACTCTTGTAAGAAACCTTTGTGGATTATATTCTCCAGATGAAGGGGACATTTATTTGTTCGGAAAGCCATTACAGCTAAAGTCTCCTCAAGATGCCATTCAAAAAGGTATCGGTATTTTACACCAGCATTTTATGTTAGTCGAAGCGTTTACAGTACTAGAAAATATACTTTTAGGTGCAGAACCAGATTCTAAGATACTATTTAGAAAAGAAAAAGGCAGAAAAGAAATCCAAGAAATATGTAAGCAGTATAATTTAGAGATAGATTTAGATGCAAAGACTGGAGACCTACCTGTAGGTCTCCAGCAAAGACTAGAAATATTAAAAATACTATACAGAGGAGCAAAATTAATAATTTTTGATGAGCCAACAGCAGTTCTCACACCCCAAGAAATAGACAGTTTCTTTCAAATTATAAGGGATTTAGTTAAGAACGGCTGTACAATCATATTTATAACCCATAAATTAAAAGAGGTTATGGAAGTATCAGATGAAGTGACTGTTATAAGGGATGGCAAATCTGTTGGGACTTATTGCATTAAAGAAGTAGATGAGAGGATACTAGCTAATAGAATGGTGGGAAGAGATGTAATTCTTCAGGTTGAGAAACCAGTAAAAGGAGCATTTGGAGAGACAGTTTTAGAATTACAAAATCTAAAAGTAACTGGAAACAAAACTCAACAAAGAATAAATAATATAAATTTAACAATTAGAGAAGGAGAAATACTAGGTATTATTGGAATAGCAGGAAATGGTCAAGAAATATTAGTTGAAAGTGTTTTGGGATTTCATCACATTGATTATGGGACAATTAATTTATTTGGACAAGAAATAAACAATAAGAGTACAGTAAACTACAGAAAAAGAAGAGATATTGGATGCATACCTTCCGACAGATTGAAGGAAGGTCTAGTTCAAGATTTTAGTGTGCTAGATAATTCCTATCTAGGTTTTCAACATGAGCCAAGCCTTTTAAACAAACTTTTTCTATCAAAAAACAAAGTGAAGAAAAGAGCAGAGGAAATAGTTGAAAAGAATAATGTGAAAATATCAAATCTAAGTTCTTCTATAATGAGTTTATCTGGTGGGAACCAGCAAAAATTAATAATTGGAAGAGAGCTTTATGATAATCCCAAACTTATTATAGCAGTTCAACCCACTAGGGGAGTAGATATTGGTGCAATAGAATTTATATATAAAAATCTATTAGAAAGAAGTGCAGAAAAAGCAGCTATTTTATTAGTATCAAATGAGCTTGAAGAAGTACTCTCACTTTCCGATAAAATAGCAGTAATTTTTAGGGGAGAGATAATGGGAGTGGGCAAGCCTGAAGATTTTACTAAGGAGCAGATTGGGCTCATGATGGCAGGAGAAAAAGCAGGGGAGGAGACAGTTAGACATGAAAAAAGCGTCTAAGATAAATAAAATAATTATAAACACGATACCTTCTCTCCTAGCAGTATTAGGTGCACTTTTTGTAGGCTCTATTATCATATTGTTTATAGGAGAAAATCCCATAGAGGCATACAAAGCAATGTACAATGGCTCCTTTGGAAATATTAAAGCTCTTGCTAATACTCTCCAAAGAGCTACTCCATATATTTTTGGAGCTCTATCATTTTTAATAGCAGCTAATGCAGGGCTTTTTAACATTGGTATAGAAGGACAGATGTATATGGGAGCCATATTTGCATCCATAATAGGATTTAGTGTTACAGGTTTACCTAAAATCTTACACCTCCCATTAACCTTGGTTGTTTCAATGTTAGGGGGTATGATGTGGGCATATATTCCAGCTCTTTTAAAGGTAAAAAGGGGTGTACATGAAGTCATATCTACTGTAATGCTAAACTATGTAGCTTTTGCACTAACAGGTTATTTAACTGTTCACGTTTTTCACGAGCCAGGCCTAGTAGCACAAACCTTCAAAGTTAATTCTACGTCTATTTTAACAGAGTTAGTAGCAACATCTAAACTGAACACAGGATTTTTAATTGGAATAATATTGTCAATAATAATATTCATATTTTTATTCTATACTCCTTGGGGATACAATGTAAGGGTCAATGGCTTTAATAGCAGAGTATCTCCTTATGCAGGAATAAACAATAAAAGAATAATGCTTCTTTCAATGATTTCAAGTGGAGCTTTTGCTGGATTAATAGGAGCAGAAAGGGTTTTAGGTGTATATCAAAGGTTTATACATTCATTTTCTCCAGGTTATGGCTTTACAGCCATCGCAGTAGGATTGTTAGGTAAAAATCATCCATTGGGTATTATTCCTGCGGCTATATTATTTGGAGCATTAGAGACTGGAGGCGTGGCGATGTCACTACAGGTTGATGTGCCTAGAGAATTGGGGCTTATACTTCAAGCTTTGATAATTGTTTTTATAGCTTCTGCACAGTTTATTAGCAAAAAGCTAGTAAAAATGGATGAAAGGGTGAAATAGACATGAGTAACTTTATATCTCCTAGCATTGTAGTGCTTACATTATCCATTGCAACCCCTTTGTTCATAACAGCTTTAGGAGGATTATTTAACGAAAGAGCAGGTATAGTAAACGTAGGGCTTGATGGGATAATGCTTTCAGGTGCATTTACTAGTGCAGTAGTTTCTTATTATACTAATTCTGCATTTTTAGGAGTAATAGGAGCCATTGTCATAGGCTTGATTTTAGGCGTACTACATGCATTTGTTTGTATTAAGCTACAAGCGGATCACGTTGTAAGTGGTGTAGCCATTAACATTTTAGCAGGTAGCGTGACAGTTTTTCTACTTCAGATGATATTTAACAACAAGGGACAGACTCCTACAGTCAGTACAATAGGAAATTTAGGCAAAACCTTTGATTCAATACCTTTATTAGGCACTATATTACACAATATGAGCTATCTGACTATATTAGGTATTATTCTTGTAATAGCTAGTCATTTCTTTCTGTACTATACAAATGCAGGACTTAGACTACGTTCTGTAGGAGAAAATCCATATGCAGCTCAATCATTAGGAATAAATGTAAAGCTTTATATGTATGGTGGAGTTATTGCTGGCTGTGCTTTAGCTGGACTAGGTGGAGCATATCTTTCTATAGGAATGTTAAATGTATTTACTAAAAACATGACAGCGGGTAGAGGATTTATTGCATTAGCAGCAATGATATTTGGGAGATGGACACCTTTAGGCGGATTGTTAGCTTCCTTATTTTTTGGATATGTTATGGCCATACAGATAAGCACACAAGGTTTATCTATACCAGCTCAGTTAGTTGAGTCTATTCCTTATATTGCAACATTAATTGTATTAGTCTTTGCTTACAAAAATGCAAAGGGTCCATCACATACTGGCAAAGCTTTTTCAAATGAAGAATAATATAATTTTAGAGGAGAGGATTAATAGTGACTATTTTAAATAAAGCAGAAAAGACATTAGGAAGACCACAATATCATATTAGGTTAAAGCCAGGAGATGTGGGTGAATATGTTTTACTTCCTGGCGATCCGATGAGAAGTGACATTGTTGCTAAGTATTTAGACAATGCTGAATTAATAGCACATAATAGAGAGCATAGAACTTTTACTGGATATTACAAAGGAGTTAAGATAAGTGTTACTTCAACTGGAATGGGATGCCCTTCTGCAGCTATTGCTACAGAGGAATTGGCTAATATAGGAGCAAAGGTATTTATTCGTATAGGAAGTTCTGCTGCATTGCAACCAGAAATGAAAATAGGAGATTTACTTATATCTACAGGTGCTATGAAAAACGAAGGGACTTCTAGATTTTACGTGCCTGATTGTTTTCCTGCAATACCTGATATTGAATTTACGAGCTTGTTAATTAATACAGCAAATGAAATGAAGGATGAGTTAGGATATGGATTGCATTATGGTATAAGTGCTACTGATGATGCTTTCTATGGCGAAACAGAAGAATGGATAAAAAAATTGATTAACTTAGGAGTTAGCAATGTAGAAATGGAAGCTTCTGCTATATTTACTATAGCTCATTTGCGTAAGTTAAAAGCAGCATGTATATGTGGAGTATCAGGAAATCTTAACACAGGGGAAGTAATATACGAAACAGAAAATACTAAACTTGCTCAAGCATGGGAAAGTGAAATAAGAGTAGTGCTTGAAACTATTTACAGATACGAGCAGACGAAGAACAAATAATTTATTGAATTTTTAAACCTTGTTCATTTAGATTTTGTTGTTTCTGAGTGACAAGGTTTAAGTTTGTTATCACTATATACAATAAGATAGGAGGAAATTGATGAAGAAATTATTACTTAAAAACATTAGTCATATACTGACCTTTAATGACTTAGACCAGATTATAAAAAGAAATGATATCTTAATAGAAGAAAATAAAATAGTACAAATATCTGAAAATATACCAGCTGACAATAATACTGAGGTAATTGATTGTACAAATAAGATGGCTATGCCTGGTTTTGTTAATACTCACCATCATTTTTATCAGACATTGTTTAGAGGAATTCCTGAAGTTCAAGATAAGCCTCTTTTTTCATGGCTAGTGGGTTCTTATGAATTCTGGAAGCATTTGACTCCTGATGCAGTTTATTATGGATCATTAGTCGCTTTTAGTGAGCTTTTAAGAACAGGCTGCACTACTACAATGGATCATCATTATGTATTCCCACAAGGACAGCCCGGGAATCTGATAGATTATCAGTTTCAAGCAGCACAAGAAATAGGTATGAGATTTCATGCAACAAGGGGCTCTATGTCATCAGGACGAAGCAAAGGAGCATTGCCACCAGACTGTGTAGTTCAAAGTGAAGATACTATTATAGAAGATTCCATTCGTCTTATAGATAAATATCATGATTCAGGCATATATTCTATGCAGAGAATTGCACTGGCACCATGTTCCCCATTCTCTGTGACTTTAGACTTAATGAGACTTACAAAGGATTTGGCAAGAGAAAAAAATGTAATGATGCATACACACCTTGCTGAAACCTTAGATGAAGAGAGATATTGTTTGGAGAAATTTGGCTTAAGGCCATTAGACCTAATGGAAGACCTAGAGTGGTTAGGACCAGATGTATGGTTTGCTCATTCAATACATCTAAATGATGAAGAAATAAAAAGGCTTAAAGGTACAGGAGTTGCACATTGTCCTTCGTCTAATATGAAATTAGGCAGCGGCATATGCAGAACTAGTGAAATGCTAAAAGAAGGAGTAAAGCTTAGCATAGCAGTAGATGGTAGTGCTAGTAATGATTCCTCTAACATGTGGGAGGAAATTAGGAGGGCATATTTATTAAACCATCTTAAATATGGTGATGATGGTATGACTGCTTATGAGACTCTTAAACTAGCCACAAGAGGAGGAGCCGAAGTACTTGGAAGAAATGATATAGGTATTTTAGAGGTAAATAAGGCAGCTGATATAGTTTTGTTAGATTTAAATGATGTTGCCTTTGCAGGTTGCCATGACCCAATCGTAGCTGTAGTAAGCTGTGGAAACAGTAGCTTAGTGGATACTACAATTGTGAATGGTAAAATTGTAGCTCAAAAAGGACATTTATTTAATAAAGATGTAGAAGACATTAGAGTAAAAGCTCATACAATATCTGAAAAAATGATAAGGAAAGAACGAGAATCAAAACAATAGTTTGAGAGCAGTATCGTGTACTGCCTTCAGACTGCAGACAAAGCTCAACCTAAAATCTTACGATTAAAAACTGAGCTTTGTCTACGGTCTGGGCAGCATTTTGACATACTGCTCTTTTTAATAAGTGCAGCTTATATAATTGTAGATTAGAATCTTAATTTAGAATTTTTTTTAGTTTTTTCATGTATAGCTAAATAAGTAGAGATCATAGCTGTTATGGGAACTGTAAGAATAATTCCTATGCTTCCTGAAACACTTTGTACTACCTCTGTCACTATTAGATCTAAGTTGATCAGCTGAGTATAAGGCATTTCATAGGCCATTAAAAGGATAATAATATTTAAAGAACTACCTATAAATGCAAGAATTAAGGTATTAGACATGGTACCCATAATATCCCTTCCGATGTTAAGCCCCGATGCCAATAGATTTTTAAATGAAATTTTCGGATTAGTCTTATGTATTTCAAAGGTAGAAGATGCTATAGACATGGCTACGTCCATTATAGCACCTAAAGCTGCTATTAGTATAGCGGAAAACATTAGTCCCCTAACCTTCAAATCCTTTACACCCGCTATGTACATAAGCTCTTCAGCCTCGTTCATTGTAAGACCTGATAAATTAGCAAGTCTACTGCTTATATATGATATTAAGCCAGCTATGATTACCCCTAGAATAGTTCCTGCTATGGCAGCTATGGTTTTCTTATTTATGCCGTCAACCATCACTATGGTTACAATTGTAGTTATTGCTACGGTTAGGATAGTTAATGGTATAGGACTATAGCCCTTAAAAAATAGTGGTATCATGAAAAATATTATGAGAACTCCTGTAAATACTAAGGAAATAAAGGATTTTAATCCCTTCATGCCGCCAAAGACTAAAAGCACTACAAAAAAAAGTGCTACCAAAATATAAACAGCATGTTCTTTTTTATAATTAAATACAGAGATACTTTTTATTTCGCTTTTTTCCTCTTCAATACTTATTATTATTTTATCTCCAGGCTTTGTATGTACATTGTAGGTTCTACTCATAGGGTTTCTTATGTTAAATTCCTCATCTGCATATTTACCAGTCAATATTTTTATTTTTATTTGCTGATATCCAAGCATAAGGTTAGGAATTACCGTATCTTCTTCTAAAGCTTCGTTGTTTATACCTATTACCTGGGCATGTTCAAAGTCAAAATGATGCTCTTTATTTACGGTCAAAGGTGAAGCAAATATTAAAATAATAATTATACCTATTATTGCAATAGGAAAATATTTAAGTAATTTAGTATTCATAGGCCCTCCTTGAAAAGTATTCAATTAGATTATATTCCATAATATCCAGTAAATCAATTTCCTGTTTAATAAAGATAAAATTTACATTATTCTGGAAGGAATTTTTGCATACTTGTCGAATATGTATAGTTGACTGCAAAAAACGATTAGGAACAATATTAAAAATAATATACAGTAAGGGATGTATAAGGGGATTATGAGCTAATGTAATTATAAATTATGAAGGGAGGGAAAACGTTTTATTGTCATTATAAAAAAGGGGGAATTATGCTTTGAAAAAGAAAACCACTAAGTTTTTAAGTTTGTTTTTTGTATTTTTATTAACATTTACAAGTGTGTTCAGTTTTGTGCCAGCTGCTATGAATAGAGCAGATGCAGCCCCACAGACGTATGTAGAGACATTTGATAATTTCCCAGAAACAACCAGCAGTTATAAAACAGGAACTTTTGTCGGACAAAATGGTATAACGTGGAATTATTCTGGAGCAAGAGGACTTTTGGTAGAAAGTGGTGTAGATTATTCTATTGATGGAAAAGGTATAATGTTTAGAAGACCGTCAGACAACCCAAGTATATCAGCAACTATAGATGGTGGAATAAAAGACTTCTCTGTAGATACAAAGAAAGCTATGACAGGTTCAGGAAAAAGAGAAATTGAATTATTAATTAATGAACAATCAAAGGGGAAATTTACATTAGATAATAGCAATACAGATGTTCAGAAATTCATGGTAAATGATATAAATATTGGGGGAGAGTTTAAACTTGAAATTAAGTTTATAGGTGCAGCAAGTGGTGGGCAAACAATAATAGACAACATAACCTGGACTTCTTACGACAGCGGCGGGCCTGGAGAAGACCCTACACCAAAAGTTTCACCAGTAACTGCAAATCCTACACCAGGTGCAGTAGAAGCAGGAACGAAAATATCATTATCAACATCTACAGATGATTCAACAGTACACTATGCAGTATATAAAGATTCATCATCACCATTATATGAAGACGCAATATTTAAAATATATACAACACCTATAGAAGTAAACGAACCATTAACCATAAAAGCCTATGCAACAAAGAGTGGATATGAAGATAGTGATATGAAAGAATTTTCATACACAATTAAGCCACCTGTAATCCTTGAAGAGATTGCAACAGCTAGAGCTAAGGATAATGGCCAAGAGGTAATAGTACAAGGTATAGTTACAGGACTCATAGGAAATAATGCTTTTATTCAAGATAACACAGCGGGCATATATCTATTTAATGGGTCAAATAACATTTCTGACTTAGTAGTTGGAAATGAGGTTAAGGTAAAAGGTAAATTAGGTGAATTTAATAATCTAAAACAAATTTCCAACGTAGAGTTATTAGAAGTTGTGAGTACGGGAAATGAACTGCCTAGTCCTAAACTAGCTACTTTACCTCTAAATGAAAGCCTTGAATCACAACTTGTAAAAGTTGAAAATTTAAGCTTAACGGTCGTGCCTGCAGACAAAGAAAGCAACTATAGCTTAACTGCTACAGATGGTACTAATAACATAGACCTCAGAATAGACACTAGTATCAATCCTAAGATTCCTAGCTCAAACTTTAAAGTGGGAGATGTTGTTACGGTTATAGCAAATGTAGGACAGTATAGAGAAAATTATCAACTTATGATTAGAACCATAAATGATATAGTTGTAGACCAAAGTGCAAATACAGTTAAGCCAGTAACAGCAACTCCAGCTCCTGGAACGGTAGAAATAGATACTGACGTTAGTTTATCAACAGTGACAGAGGGAGCAACTATATACTATACAATAGATGGGTCAGAACCAACACAAGATAGTACGGAATATACGACACCTATTAAAATAGACAAAGATACTACTATCAAAGCTATAGCTATAAAAGAAGATATGAAAAACAGTATAATAAGCACATTTAAATACACTATTCCAGCAGAAGCACCTGGAGATGGTGAAGGGGATGGAACATGGGCTAATCCATTTACAGTAGCACAATCTATTCTAATACAAGATAAAAGTGTTAAGAGTGTAAAGGGATATATTGTTGGTGTGCCTACTTCACAAACCACTGTTCAATTCGAAAACTTTACTTCAGACACTGCACTAGCAATTGCAGATACGCCAGGAGAAACAGATACTAATAAAATGTTATATATTCAGCTAGGATCTCCTTTTAGACCTGGTTTTGCATTAAAGGATCATCCTGAAAGAAAGGGAATGTATATAAGAGTTACAGGAAGTTTAGAAAATTATTTTTCAACACATTCAGGAATAAAGGCCATTACACAACTTGAACAAATGCATACAGGTCCAGATGAAACGCCACCAGTAATCACTCATACTAAGGCTGCTGATGGCAATATATACGAAGATCTTACAATAGCTGCTACAGTAACAGACGATAGGAATGTAGCTAGCGTAAAGCTTTATTATAGAACTAAAGGACAGCCAGAATATAAATCATTAAATATGACATTGAAAAACAATTTATACGAGGCTACTATTCTAAAATCAGATTTAAATATTGCAGGACTAGAATATTATATTGAAGCATCAGATGGAGCAAATATTAAAACATCGCCAGAGGAGAAAAGTACACCGTATGAAGTTCTCATATCTAACACAGATATAGTACCACCAGTAATCACCAATTTAACTCCTGCAAGAGGAACATCAACTGATGATAACCTAAGACCGATAATAAGTGCAGAATATAGTGACAACGTTGGAATAAACAAAGATTCAATAAAGCTTTATTTAGACGGTCAAGATGTGACTAAAGATTCAGTTATTACAGAAAGCAAGGTAGTATATACACCAAAGGCTGATCTAGAAATAGGTAGACATTTAGTAAGGCTTGAGGTATCAGATAATGCTCCAACACCTCAAAAGTCAATAGTTGAATGGGATTTTTATGTTGGAACAAGAAGCTTTAACTTCTATTTTGGTCAGCTTCACAGCCATACTAATCTATCAGATGGAACTGGGTCAATAGACGATGCATTTGGATTTGCAAGAGATAGGGCAAAAGCAGACTTCTTTGCAGTAACAGACCACTCAAATTGGTTTGATAATGAAAAAGACTTGATGAACGAAAGCATAACCGCAGTTAGTCAATCTAATAGTGACAAATGGAAAACAATTAATACAAAAGCTGTTGAATACAGCCGAGATGGCAGTTTTGTCGGGATACCAGGCTACGAAATGACTTGGAGTGGCGGGACTGGTGGATGGGGCCATATCAATACATTTAATACCCCGTGGTTTGCATCAAGATCTAATTCTAAAATGAATTTGCAGGCATATTATAACAAAATTGCACAATGGCCAGAGTCAATAAATCAATTAAACCATCCTGGTAAGACCTTTGGAGACTTTGCAGACTTTGGATTCTATAGCCCTACTGTAGATAACGTAGTACAGCTAATAGAGGTGGGCAATGGTGAAGGTCCTATTAGAGGAAGTGGTTACTTCCCGAGCTATGAGTATTATACTAGAGCTTTAGATAAGGGCTGGCATTTAGCTCCTTCAAATAACCAAGACAACCATAAAGGTAACTGGATACTTGCCAATACAGCAAGGACTGTAATTGTGGCTGAAGCCCTTACAAGAGACAGCTTATATGACGGAATTAGAGATTTAAGAGTGTACTCTACTGAAGACAATAATTTAGAGATAATGTATAAGATAAATGATCAGATTATGGGTTCGCAGCTTGGTAGAGCAGATAAATTGAATGTTAGTATATCAATTGTAGATCCAGATGCTGGAGATAATATAGCAAAAGTAGAGCTTATTTCAGATGGTGGGGCTGTATCAGCTTCAAAAACCTTTAACTCTAATATAGTTGAATGGAACTTTGAATTAGATCCTAGATTTAGCTACTATTATGTAAGAGTTACTCAAGCAGATAAAGATATAGCTGTAACAGCACCGATTTGGGTTGGTGAAGTAAGTGCATTTGGATTGTCAAATATAGAAGTATCACAATCTTTAACAGAAGTAAATACTAGTATAGACATATCGGCAACAGTGTTTAATAATGAATCTAAGATGTTAACAGAGGCTGTGGTAGACTTCTATGTAGATTCCATTAAACCAGAAAACAAAATAGGCTCAAGTATAGTAAATAACATCGGTCAAGGAGCAACGGCATTAGCTAAAGTTACATGGAAGCCTAATAGAGCAGGAGAATACAATATATATGCAGTAGCAAATATTCAAGGTATAGATAAACAATTTACAATTAGTACTAAGCTAGAAGTGGTACCAAAAGGTTCAGCAACAAAGGTAATGATAGACTATGCACATAGTAATCATTATGTAAATGGAGATTATGCAGGAATGGTACTAACGTTAACAGAAATGTTAAAGAGTAAAAATATGATTATGGTAGAAAATCATGATACATTAACAGATGAAGTTTTAGAAGGTATAAGTATTTTAGTTATTACTTCTCCACAACCAAGAGATAAGGGAGAGGTAAAAAGATCAAAATTAAGTGATGAAGAAATACAAGCAGTGAAAAAATTTACGGATAGGGGAGGTTCCTTAATAGTTACCTCTAGGGCAAACTATGGTGATGGAACTGGAGATTATCAAAATTCAGTTCAAGGTAATAAACTATTAAATGCCATAGGCTCAAATATTATATTTAACTCTGACCAAGTAGTGGATCCAGTGACTAATGGTGGGCAAGCATATAGGCTATACTTTAACACGTATACATCAACGAAATATAATTTAACCTCTGGTCTAGATGATAAAGACCTATATAGCTTCTATAGTGGTTGTTCGATCTTGCTAAAAGACGGTGGAGATGCTAAAAATGTAGATTTCTTAGTTAAGGGACATTCGACTACCAAGAATGACAATGCAGGCAATACACCTACAGGATTTATTTCTACGGAAGAAGGAAATGTATATGCTCTTGCAGCAGAAGTGCTTCCAAGTGGAGGAAAGTTAATAGTTTCAGGTACTACTTTCTTCTCGGATTTTGAAATGTCAGGAGACAATAGATACTCTAATATCCAAATTGCAGACCAAATATTAGATTGGCTAGAGCCAGAGCTAAAAGTAGAAGTAAAGACTATAAAGGAAATCAGAGCTGGAATGCCTGAAAACTTTGGAGAGTTATTCTCCATAGAAGGTAGAATAACTTCAATGTCAGAAGCATACTCCAAGGAAAATAACCTAAACAATGCTTTCTTTGAAGTAATTTATGTTCAAGACGAAACAGGTGGTATAACAGTATTTGGAGTATCTCAAACTAAATTACCTTTAGGTACTAAAGTAAGGCTCATAGGTACTGCAGGTGAATATGAAGGGGATTATCAGCTGCAAATTAGAAATGAAGAAAAACACCTAATAGTTTTAGAAGATCCAATAGTGGAAGTAGCACCAAAAGTCATGTCTACAAAGGATAGTATGTTAAAGACCAATGAGGGCTGGCTTGTTAAGGTGCAGGGTAAGGTAACTAGAATAGATAAAGGTAGTTTATATATAAATGATGGTTCAGGTGTGGCGAGAATATATCTAAATGGATATATTGGGGTAAAGAATGGAACAGCTGAAACATTAGGAAAATGGGACTCTACAATTAAAGTAGGTGATATAGTAAGCGCCATAGGATTAGCCTCAAAAGATCCTGAGGGAGCTAGATTAAGAGTTAGGGATGCAGCAGAGATAGTTAAAGTAAGTGATGGACAACTAGACCCAGGTACTCCAACTGATCCTGAATATCCTGAGGAAACTAAAAAACCTGATAAGCCAAAGGAAGATAAAGCACAATTACCAAAAGTAGAAAAAGAAATAAAAGCATTAAGCGGTGGGAAGCTAGAGATTGAAAACATAGTAGTACTAGAAATTCCTGCTGATGCATTACAAGAGGATGTTAAGGTAATTATAGAAAAGGCTATAGATATACCAGCTTATAATGCTATTGAATTAGCATCAGAGGTTTATAGGTTCATAGCAGGAGAATCAAATAAATTCCACAAGCCAGTGACTATAACATTTAGATATGAAAAAGAAAAAGTAAAAGATGAATCGAAGCTAGGTATATACTATTATCACGAAGGCAGAAGCGAATGGATATATATTGGTGGTGTTGTAAACAGTTCTAACAGTACTATTTCTGCACAGGTAGATCACTTTACTAACTTTGCAGTATTTGAAAACACTAACTTAGCAACTCTTACAGATATGACTAACCATTGGAGTCAGGAATTTGTATACAGACTTCTAGGTATGGAAATAGTAAGTGGAGTAAAGCAAAGCGATGGAACATATAAATATAATCCACAGGATAACATAACTAGAGAGCAGTTTGCAAAACTAATAGCTACAGCTTTGAATCTAAAATTAGAGGACAATCCAGTGCTTGCGTTTAAAGATGCAAACGAAATTCAAGCTTGGGCAAGACCATATGTAGCAGCAGCATACAAAGCAGGAATCATATCAGGCTCCAAGGATGCTCAAGGAAACGTATATTTTAACCCAAGTAAAAATATAACCAGAGCTGAAATAGCTACAATGATAGGCAGAAGCTTAGAACGTTATTCTGCAAGAGAGCTTAGCTTTGCAGATAAAGATAATATACCAGCTTGGGCATTAGAGTATATAAAAACAGCAGTAGATAATGGGATATTAAGCGGATATCCAGATAACACATTTAAGCCAAATAACAGCGCATCAAGAGCAGAAGCGGCTAAGATAATTTACATGCTTCTAAGGGTTATGGGAATCTAATATAGAAACAGTTAAAACTGGGGTAACTGCCTTATGGCTATACCCCAGTTTTTTTAAAAATGGAATATGATAGCCAGCTACATATGAGTAGTCATTTCTTCCACAATATAGTATAATGTAGCCAGAACAATATTCGAAGGAGTGTTTTTATGTACTATATGGATAAATATAACTCATGGCTCCAAAGTAAAGTGGTGGATAATGAAACTAAAGAAGAACTGTTAAGCATAAAGGACAATAAATCTGAAATAGAAGATAGATTTTATAAGGACCTTGAGTTTGGTACAGGAGGCCTAAGAGGAAAGATAGGTGCAGGAACTAATAGGATGAACAAATATACTGTATCTAGGGCTACCCAGGGACTTGCTGAGTTTATAAAAGATAGTGGACAATTGATAATTGATAATGGAGAATTGAGCTGTGTCATAGCTTATGACTCCAGATATAAGTCAGCTGAATTTGCCAAGGAAGCAGCATTAGTATTGGCTGCCAATGGTATAAAGGCATACCTTTTTGAAAGCCTAAGACCTACTCCAGAGCTATCCTTCGCAGTTAGACATTTAAAAGCAAGTGCTGGAATAGTCATTACAGCTAGCCACAATCCTCCAGAATACAATGGATATAAGGCATATTGGTTTGATGGAGGACAGCTAGTGCCTCATGTGGCTAACAAAGTAATAGAAAAGGTAAATGGGATAAAGGACTTTTCATGTGTAAAAACCATAGACGAAGATGAAGCCTTTGAAAAGAAACTAATAGCTATAATAGGTAAAGAAATAGATGATTTATATATTGAAAGGGTAAAGAGCCTAAGCATACTAGAAGATGTGGATAAAGACATTAAAATAATATATACACCATTACATGGAACAGGAAATATCCCTGTTAGAAGAGTATTAAAGGAATTAGGCTATAAAAATGTTCATGTAGTAAAGGAACAGGAGCTACCTGATCCAAGTTTTTCTACAGTAGGATACCCTAATCCCGAGGACCCTAAAGCCTTCAAGCTTTCTATAGAGCTTGCAGAAAAAGTAGGTGGAGATATTATTTTAGGTACAGACCCAGATTGTGATAGGGTTGGGGCTGTAGTAAAGGATAACAGGGGAGAATATATTGTCCTAAGTGGCAATCAAACAGGAGCTTTATTATTAAATTATGTATTATCTAATAGACAAAAGAAAAATCTTCTTCCGTCAAATGGAGTAGTTATCAAAACGGTAGTGACTAGTGAACTAGGCAGAGTTATAGGGAGTCATTATGGACTGGAAACTATAGATACTCTCACTGGGTTTAAATTCATTGGAGAAAAAATGAAGGAGTACGAGGAGACGGGAGAATATAGCTTCCAATTTGGATATGAGGAAAGCTTTGGTTATTTAACTGGCACCTTTGTAAGAGACAAGGATGCTGTAATTGCCTCCATGCTAATATGTGAAATGGCTGCATACTATAAAAAGCTAGGAATGAGCTTATACGATGCTTTAACTGAGCTTTATGATAGATTTGGATACTATATTGAAGATTTACATTCTATAAATCTAGAAGGAATAGAAGGAAAGAAAAAAATAGATTCTATTATGGATAGCTTTAGAAATAATTATCCTACTAAAATAGATGATTTAAAAATATCTATTGTAAATGATTATAGAGCAGGAATTAGCTATGATTGCTACTCTGATAAAGAGAGTTCTATAGATTTACCTAGAGAGAATGTTATGAAATATGTATTTGATGAGGGTTCCTGGTATGCTCTAAGACCTTCAGGCACAGAGCCAAAGCTTAAGATATATATCTCAGCTAATGGAAGAAATCATGAGGAAGCCTATGGCAAGCTAAAGGCTATAGAAAAAGCAGTAAAAGAAAGAATAGACAATTAGGAGTTTCCTAGTTGTTTATTTTTTTATGCAGATAACAAAAAACATAGATATGTTGTTACATTTTACAAATCTTAAAATATATTATAAAATATTAGCATTAGAAAATTTTGAAGCATAAAATAGAAAACTATTTGAATCTTAATACATAATCTTGGCATAGCCAAGATATGAACAAGGAGGTAGTTATGTTTAAAAAACTTTTAGCTTCTGTCTTATGTATGACTATGATTTTAGCATTTGTACCAAAGCAAGTGTATTCAAGTGGTGAAAATGTAAATCCATCTAGGGCAGAGCTAGAGAAAAAGATTGAGGAAATTGCTAGAAAAAGGGGTATACCCTCGGTTATATTGAAATCTATTGCAAGGGTTGAAAGCGTTTACAAGCAATTTAACAGCGATGGCTCTGTTTTTACAGGAAGGGGCGGAAGCATAGGCCTTATGCAGATAGTCAATAGATATGGCTGGTTTGATGATACAAGACTAAAATATGATATTGACTACAATATAGAGGCAGGGGCAGATGTGCTTTTAAGAAAATGGGACACAGCCTTAAAGACTATTCCTCAAATAGGAGATATGAATCCTAATGTATTGGAGAATTGGTATTTTGCTATATGGGCCTATAATGGCTGGAGCAAGTCTAACAATCCTAATACAGGGCTCAAAAAAAATGCTTATCAGGATTTAATATATTATATAGCAGAAAAGGAATATAAACAGATAATCAATCCAATTCCTAAAGAGCTACTACCTAATAGTGGACTTCCAAGTAAGGAGACTAAGTTTCAAACTCCTGAGGATTTCCATTATGGAGATATATTAACTTATTATGAGGGAGATATAGTTAAGCTTGATGGCAGACAGACAATGATATTAAAGGATGAGCCTAGTGGTTCAAATACTCATGAAGTAAATAATTTAATGGAGCTTCAAATACTCCAAGAACCAGTGTTAAGCAATGGTTATTTCTGGTATAAGGTAAGAGCCATTGAAACAGAACAGGAAGGCTGGCTTGTAGGGAACTGGATATCTAAAACAGGGAGCATATATCCGTTTTTTGATATATCTAATACTTGGGCAAAGGATTATATTATTAAGCTTTATGAGATGGAAATAGTAACTGGTAGCGGCGACAACTTTAATCCAAATAACTACATAACTAGGCAAGAAATGAGCATTCTCATTTCAAAGGCTTTTCAGCTTCAGGCCCCAGACTATGAGCTGGAATGTACAGATAAGGATAGTATAAAAGAATGGGCAACAGACCATGTGAAGGCCATACTAGATTTAGATATTATGGCTCTAGATAATGAAACAAATGAATTTAAGCCTGATGAATATATGACAAGAGAAGAGGCAGCTATAATTGTCAGTAAAATTATTGGATATGATGAGGATTATGATTTAGAATTAGAATATATAGATACTGAAGAAATTTCAGAGGAGTCTATGAGAGCTATAGCAAATGTTCAGTCTCAGGGAATAATGAGTGGAGCAAATGGAAAGTTTAGACCAACAGACCATTTAACTAGAGGAGAAGCATGTAAGCTCATATCTGACTTATTAGATATGATGCATAAACAGCATTAAAAAGTGAATAATAACTGGTGAAAGGAGAGATATTCTATGAAGAATAAAAGAATATTCTATACTGGACTAGTTATTATACTTACAATGTTAACTGTTGGGGTAATCCTAAGCATGAGAATAGTTGAAGATAGGCCTGATGTATACGACAAGCTAGATACAGAAATAAGATACGGAAACAGTGAAAAAGTAGGGGATATCCCCTACTTTTTAAATATTGGCACAAAATCATATGTTAATTCACCATTATTATAGGCAAATTCTAAAAGTCTTAGATCGAATGTAGTACTAGTGCTGTTTAGATTAGGCTTTGCTAATTCAACATATCTGATTCCATCTCTTAAATCTACTTGATTTTTGCTTCCGTTGTAAACTACCCATATGTCCTTACCTTTTTCCTCGTATTGAACTAATGTATCATGTAATAGCTTAGCTTCAAGCTTATCTGTAAATCCACCACTACCGAATATAGGATTTGGCATAGTGATGACTATATTTTTTTGAGTAGCATTTGCTAAATCATTTTTAAGCCATATCCATTGCTCTGGATTTGAAGGTCTGAGTCCTCCCTTTGAGTTATCAGCCTTGATAAACAATATTCCATTATCTTTAATAGGCTGATATCCAGTTGAGATTTCTACCGTAGTTGCATTAGTTCCGCCTTTGAGGATTTCGTCAGTTTTACCCATAAAAAACCCATATTTACTATTAGATAGCTGGTTGCTTATATTTTTAGCTACTTGAATCTTATACAGATTATCCAGCTTATCTATTCCAAAGCTCATAAAGAATTTGAAGCCATTTTCTACTTTATCCACAGTTCTTTGCTTTTCGTCTATTACTTTTGTGGATTCAGGAATATTTACTGCATCGAATGGCTTTGAATACATTGCCTTGAGTCCATCAATCAACAGCTCTCCTGTATATTTGTTTACTGGATTTATTTCAGTAATATATATTCTTTCTAGCTTTATCGGATGTACTGCTTCGGCTGGTATATTAGCAGTGACAAACTTCCAGCCCTTCCAATCTACATTTGTTGTAAAATCTAATCTATGTGTTGTCCCTGCTCCATCAGACATTTGACCCCTTAACCAGCCATTGCTTTCATTACCATATACCCACATACCAATTTTTTCAGGTTTTTTGCTAAGCTCTACTCCACCTTCGCCAAGTGCAATATATGCTGCTCTAGTATCATCAGTCCCAGTAAAGTCGTACCTAAGCTTTAAGGATCTGGCACCTACTGCACTTTCAGAGCTTAGATCTATACTGCCTGTAACTACTTGAGGATAGGACAGGAAGCTAAGGCCTCCTAGGTTCTCAAAGTCATTTATCATAACTTCTTCAAACCCTACGGTGACTAGTGCACCCTTAACTGCACTACCTATTCTGGCTACTATTGCACCAGAAGCTGGTTTATCAGAACTATAAAATATTCCATTCTGTACATAGCCAACATTTCCTATTATTTCCCAATTAATATCCTGTGGTTCTATGAGAACTACATGGCCTCCACTACTTTTACCATATATTTTGCCAAGATTTTTTTCGCTTGACTTATCGACTCCAAAATTATCTATATCTAATTGTAGCTCTTTCACATCATCAAAAACCTTAATTTTCATCTCTGCAAGTGTGTTATTGTAGAAGGCTTTTACTGTTCCCTCGCCACTACTTCTTGCTGTAAGCACATTTCCATCAAATCTGCCATTTATACCATCTAAAAAGAATTGAACATCCGTATCTTCTATATCTACAGGATTATGGTACTCATCGTAGCCTTTGACATAGAATTTTCTAGTTGTACCAACAAACATATTATCATCATCAGTAGATAGCTTAATATAGCTCAATTTACCTTCTGGAGCTGTACTAGTTATACCTATTCCATTAGTGATTCTCCTCTCACTACCATCAGAGGGACGGTTAACTATGATTGGATTATCCTCATTGCTAGGCTTTACTGCCATGGTTGTAGAGCCACCACCATCAAGGTTTATAGCATCTACTGCTCCCAGGGAGAGCATTATATCTGCCATTACTTCCTGACTAACACCTTTATAGGATGTATCTCTTCCATCTATGGTTACCATCAACACCTGCTTTCTATCCCTTGTAATCCCAATAGCTGTTCTTGGATGGTCGCCTTTTATATTAATTTTAAAATCAGTTTTCATTCCATCCTTTAATAATGGACTTCCTCCACCTATAGCTGCAGATATATTGTTAAAATCAGGTGTAGTGTTAATATCAAGAGTCACATATTCTCCTATATGAAAGCTATTTGTTAATACATCAGCAGCCTTGCCTCTTCCAGCAATGATATAGCCGTTTTCAGGGAAAGGCATAGGAGGCTGACCTATTCTAATATCAGAAACATAGTTATCTACTACAACTATTTCGACAAGATCATTAAATACCTTGTTGCCTGGAGACAATGGACCCCAGTTTTTATCATAAACTATTACTTCTTCATGAGTTCTGCTTTCCTTGTTCATAAAGATAACAGGAACCCTTTGACCACTTTGTGTTATTGCACCTATAGTCCAATCCCAAAAGCCTATGGAAGGATTTTTATAATTATCCACTGCAAATACAGGTAGACCATCATTCCAAGTATTATAGGGTGATGATATCATTTTTCCGTTTTGGACTACTGCTCCCTCTGGATATGAGTTATATATTGTTGAGAAGAAGTCTCCATTTATTCCAGCGACAGCGTTTGAAACTTTCATCATATCCGTTAGTCTTTCGCGCTTTGATATCCCATTTTGGGCGAAAAGAGCCTTTATGTCTGTATATTCATCATCAAGATTTACTCTAAGCACATTGATGTTCCACCAGCCTTTGGCATTAAACTGCTTAATGCTTTCGTGGATAACACCACTTGAAATATTTTCAGACACCCTTTCTTCGTGTATGATAAAGGGTTTGTTTGCAAAGCTAGGAGTAAAGCTAGTAAATACCATAGCTAAAGAAGAAACTCCTATTATTAAGTTTTTTATGTATCTGTTCATTGTGCATACACCTCTCTTTTGTTTTGTTATCAAGTAATATAGAGACCTTATCATTAGTATGTTTGTAAAAGCCTTTGATGTTGAAATAGATTGGGCAGGCAACCTTAGATGTTTGCCATAAAATTAAGATAGCATTAGGTTAGACTTGGAACCGTGAAAAAAGTTCCCTGTGTAGATTTTAAAATTATGATTTTAATCAGAGGCAAGGCTCTCCATCTATAATTATATAGTATTTGGAAGGTTCTATAGATTATATTTGCATTACAAATAGATTACAATTATGTAATCTTAAGAAATGTTTTCCATGATAAAATAAAAAAGCTGAGATGATTGAATCATCTCAGCTTAACTGGTCGGGGTGAGAGGACTCGAACCCCCGGCCCCATGGTCCCAAACCACGTGCGCTACCAAACTGCGCTACACCCCGAAAATTGTTACTATTATAGTATAGTTTATAAGTAGAGTTATTGCAATTGGTCAATTAGGTCTTATTGTACTATAATGAGCTATTTTTCTATAATAATAAGAGAGAAGCTTTAAAATTCGCTTCATTTCTAGTGAAAGATTGATAAAACACAAATTATATTAGTTTTGAAAAATCTTCTATAATACTAGCCTTTGCTATATAATAATAATAAGATGAATTTTATTCATAATTACTAGGGGGAATTATGGGAGAAATATTAGAATTTATTAAAGAGGAATTTATAGTAATGATGATTGCGGCAGCTCCCATATCTGAACTGAGGGGAGCTATACCATTAGGTATATCCATAGGATTTAGCCCTTTACATAGTACTATTATAAGTATCATTGGAAACTGCCTGCCTGTACCTTTTCTATTGCTTATACTTAGACCTTTATTTGCTGCACTAGAGGATGTAAGGATAGTAGGCGAATTTATTAAGTGGATTAAAAGAAGAACCTTAAGAAAAAGTAATAACATAGTGAAATACAGTGTGTTAGGACTATATATCCTTGTGGCTATTCCTTTACCAACAACGGGAGCATATACAGGATGTGTAGCTGCTACTCTATTTAATATAAGGTTTAAGTATGCAATTTTAGCTATTGTTTCTGGTGTTATTACATCTGGAATTATTGTTTTATTTTTAAGTCATCAAGTAACAGTCATTTTTTGAAAACAATGTTTGACACATAATAACAAATGTGGTAGTATATTTTTGTTATAAAAAAGAATAAATTTACCTTATTAAGAGTGGTGGAGGGAATAGGCCCTGTGAAGCCCAGCAACCGATAACTTTTAGTTATGAGGTGCTAAATCCTACAGAATGTAAATTCTGAAAGATGAGGTTTGATGCCAATTATACCTCTTCTTTTGAAGAGGTTTTTTATTTGGAGCTACAATAAACAGGCAAGGATATCTCTGTGACATAAAATATATTGACAACAATATGTAAACAATAGGATTATAAAAAAACTAGGAGGTTAAAAATTATGAAAAAATGGTTATTTACTTCAGAATCAGTGACTGAAGGTCATCCAGATAAAATATGTGATCAGATATCAGACGGGATACTAGATGCAATACTCCAGTGCGATCCAGAAGCTAGAGTAGCTTGTGAAACCTCAGTAACTACAGGACTAGTACTTGTGGCTGGAGAAATATCTACTCATTGCTATGTGGATATTCCCAAAGTAGTTAGACAAACTATTGAGGAAATAGGTTATACTAGAGCCAAGTATGGCTTTGATTGCGATACTTGTGCAGTGCTTACATCTATAGATGAGCAATCTACTGATATCGCCATGGGAGTAAATGAAGCCTTAGAGCATAGAAATGAAAAAACTGATGCTCTTGATATAACTGGTGCTGGAGACCAGGGAATAATGTTTGGCTTCGCATGTAATGAAACTCCAGAGCTAATGCCCCTACCTATTTCTCTAGCTCATAAACTGGCTAGAAGATTATCTGAGGTTAGAAAAAATGGTACTCTTGACTATCTAAGACCTGATGGAAAGACACAGGTAACAGTTGAATACCATGGGAATAAGCCTGTAAGGGTAGATGCTATAGTAGTATCTACTCAGCACAGTCCAGAGGTAGATATAAAGACTATAGAAAAGGACATTAGGGAGCATGTAATATCAAAAATAATCCCTTCAAATCTTATAGATAGCGAAACTAAGTATTATATAAATCCTACTGGAAGATTCGTAATAGGAGGACCTCAAGGAGATGCAGGGCTTACAGGTAGAAAGATAATAGTAGATACTTATGGCGGATATGCTAGACATGGTGGAGGAGCATTTTCAGGTAAGGATCCAACAAAGGTTGATAGATCAGCAGCTTATGCGGCTAGATATGTGGCAAAGAATATTATAGCAGCAGGACTTGCAGACAAATGTGAGGTTCAGCTTGCATATGCAATAGGAGTTGCAAAGCCTATATCAGTATTGGTAGATACCTTTGGCACTAATAAAATAGAAGAAAGTAAAATAGAAGAGCTTATTAGTAAGCATTTTGATTTAAGACCAGCAGCAATTATAAGAGATTTAGATTTAAGGAGACCTATTTATAGACAGGTTGCTGCATATGGACATTTCGGAAGAAATGACTTAGACCTTCCATGGGAAAAAACAGACAAAGCAAGCCTACTTAGAAGTGAGGGCTTAGGAGAATAAAATATTTAAAACTCAAGGAGAAGTACAAAAGTCTAACTATGACTTTTGCACTTCTCCTTTTTTATTTAGATATTAGTTGTTAGTTAAACAGTAGTTAAACAGTAGTTAAACAGTAGTTAAACAGTAGTTGAACAATCGTTAAACAATCGTTTAACAATCGTTCCACTACTGTTATTGAAATTCTTAATCCTTAACTCTTAATTATCTTTTCCATGACTCTACTCTAACTCCTGATTTAATTCTTTTATCTAAATAGATTATTATTAGGTTACCGGTAGAACACAGAGAAGCTTCTCAAAAAATAGTAGTTTAGGCAAAAGTATATCTTATGCAACCCAATCCAAGAAAAGGAGGTGAAAATATGCCAGTAAACACAATAGTAAAAGATTCAAAACTTAAATTACAGTTTGATGGAGGAGTTAATGGGAAAGGGGATCCAGTAGTGAAGTCTAAAACCTTCTCAAAGGTAAAGATTGATGCAGTAAACGACAATCTGTTTTCAGTTGCAACATCCCTAGCAGACCTACAGGATATGCCACTTATAGCAGTTAAGAGACTAGACGAAGTAGAGCTTACACAAGCCTAAAATGTAGATAGTCTAAACCAGCAGAGGATGTAGCTTTAACTCTAACTATGTCCTCTGACTAAAACTAAAAGAGGAGGTGAAAACATGATTAAAAGAAAACTTGAAATGACATTTAAAAACCAAGCAAGTAAAAACAGTAAAATTACCCTAGACAATCCTAGAGATACTGTTACAAATGTAGAAGTAAAAGCTGCAATGGAAAATATAGTAGCCATGGATGTCTTTGACACAGGTGATGGAGGTTTAGTTGAACTAGTTTCAGCTAAGATCATAAGCACAGAAGTTCAAGAACTAGAGCTAGCATAGTAAACAAACAGGGACAGATTTATGCTGTCCCTGTTTAGATAAAGAGAAAGTGAGATCCCTCGGGATAGGACCTTTGCAAGCAAAGATTATACTGCATGTCTCAGGGTGAAAAATGGTAGTTGTTAGTTGAACAGTAGTTGAACAGTAGTTGAACAGTAGTTGAACAGTAGTTGAACAGTAGTTGAACAGTAGTTAAACAGTAGTTGAACAGTAGTTGAACAGTAGTTAAACAGTAGTTAAACAATCGTTAAACAATCGTTAAACAATCGTTACACTACCGTTAAACTATCGTTAAACTATCGTTAAACTATCGTTAAACCGGATTGACCCCTTAATATTGGACAAAAACTCACGAATACTTTCTTTTTCTTAGTTCCTTATATTTTAATGCTTTTTCGCTTTTTTTATTATACATAAATATTTATCCTCATCAAGGGTAAAGGCTACGCCCCTGCTACCGCAGGCCCTTGATTTCAGCTAAATATTTATGTGTGCTTCTCTTAAGCGAAAAACATTAAAGTTTGACTATTAAAGGCTTTGCTGTTCCTTCTAGGGTTCTTTGATAGAATTCCGATGGAGGAATATATCCTAAGGAACCATGAATTCTGATTTTATTATATGATTTCATGTATTCAGCA